>NZ_DDGH01000084.1:81063-124546 GCF_002337565.1 Rhodopirellula sp. UBA1907
TCGCGAACGGTTGGTTGGCGAAGAAGCGGTTCTTCGGGAAGGAAGTACAGAGGTGCTTTGGAGTCCAATTTGGATGTCTTGATTGCCGCGTTCAATGCGGTCGATTGATCGTCGGGGACTTGGTTGATAATTGTCGCGATCAGTTGAGCACCTCGGTCGACGAAACTTTCGTTTCCAATCAGCACCGATTGAACGCACTCATCGACCGAGCGATTTCCCATCGCGTAAACCGACAGAACACGGGAACCGATGTTCGCGGCGATGTCCGCGTTCAATTCGAATTCGAGTTCGGGTGCCAGGCCTTGGTAGCTGGTGCCTTCTACAACAACGAAGTCGGCTTTTGCTTCGAGCGTTTTGAATCGTTGTTGAATGAGTTGAATCAGATTGCTGTAGCGATCGTCGGCCAGCAATTGCCTGGCCTGGGTACGCGTGACGCCAAACATCTCATCGGACGGAGTGACGATCCCGTATCGAGATCGCATCATGCGGATGCTTTGGTCCTCGTCAGGGCCGACACGAACGACTGGCGAAAGAAAGCGACGCGACCGAATCGCCGAGCGGCCAGTTCCATCATGCCCAAGGCGACCATGCGTTTGCCGGTCGCGTTGCCATTGGTGCCGATGTAGATACTTCGTTGAATCACAGGTCTACCGTGCCGCAGTTTGAGTCGCCCATCCGAATCACGAAGTCGTCAACGTAGACGCCCCCGCAGACCGCGGCAACTGCGGCAGAAGCGACCTTCGCCGGACAGCCTAATTTCGGATTCCGATGAGAACCGGATCATGATCCGAACTGCGATAAGGATCGGCATGAAAGAGTTCGGCAGGGTTGTACTCTTGGTTGTAGTCCAAAGATCGTGGCTCATCAGCGTTGATGTGCCATGTTGCGACGCCGGAAACGTTGTTCGCCAATGCCTCGGTGGCGAAGGCATGGTCGAGGCTGCCGGACTGCCCGTAATAGACGTACGAATAGGGAGTCTTCTCATTGCCGGTTTCAGAGCTTTGCTCAAAGCGTGCCTGCAAATCCACCAAGCCATTGGCTCGCAAGACGTCGATCGGGTCCTCTTGTTGGTAGGCATTCAAGTCGCCGATGACGAGGACTCTTGGTTCTGTGCCATCTGACTTCAGCGAAACGATGTGTTCACAAATCGCCAAGGATTGAGAACGTCTTCCCGCGTTGAAGGCACCTTGCCCGTCACCTTTGTTTTTGTTGTCTGGTTTTGCGTCGCTTGCACCGCCCTTCGATTTAAAATGGTTGACGATCACCGTGAATGGTTCGCCTCCATCGTTTGTTTGGAAGGATTGTGAGATCGGAGTTCGGGCAATGTGAAAGGCGTCGTCGCGAATCATGGCGACATCGCCGTTGGGTGAAACTCGATCGGATCGATAGATAATTCCAACGCGGATCGCGTCCCGCCCACCTGGTGCATTTCGAAAGTCATCGGGCAAGCCACAGCCCTGGAAGGCTTCTTTGCCGATCGCTTTGTTCAACGCCGCAACGAGTCGTTTCTCAGCGTCGAGGTTGTTCTCGATTTCCATCAGACCGATGACATCGGCGTCCAACGCAACCATCGCGGAAACGAGTTTGGCTTCCTGGCGTTCCAGTTCTGCAGCGGAGTCCGCACCGCGAGCGTTGTTGTTTCCATTGTCGAGTGTGGTGAAGTAGTTCAGCACGTTGAAGCTGGCCACGGTCACATCCGCTTCACCAACGTCGGGGCGTTGCGGTCGCTCGGCGGCTGTCCATCGCAGAGGTTGATCTGCAACGAGAAGAAGTTTGCTGCCGGCCTGGACCATCTTTCCTGAGACGCCATGCAAGACCGATCCTAGCCGGACTGTCGCATCCGTTGTCCCCAAGTTCGGGAACAACAATGGTGGAAAGATGTTTTGGGTTGCCGGTCCATCATCGAGCGTGATGATGGCGGTGTCGTTGAATTTCTGAGCCTCGGTCACTTTGGCAACGTTGCTGCCGCCCTCAAAGGAGTTGGCACTCGGATCAACGTCGTTTGGGTCCACTCGGCTGGTCGGCACATACAACCGTTGGCGGGCCACGTTGATCTGTCCCCGGCGGACGAGATCGTAGGTGTCCACGATGACGAGGTCGCCTTCGATGGCGACCTTCTTTCCGACCAGCGATTGCCAATCAACCGAGTTCAAGTCGCCGCGAATGACGACTTCATCGGTGCTGGATGCTCGAGTCTCAGGCTGCTGCAAATCCGACGTGACGGTCAATGCTGAGGTATCGGGCGACTCTGGCGTTTCAAGCGTGGTGTCTACGGAAACGTCGGGTGCAGTTGCTGGTTTGCATCCCAATGATGTTAGCAAGCCAAACGTCAGCGAAGAGATTAGGGCGATTCGAATTGGATTGTTCAATTGATGCATGAATCGTAGAAGTGGCTGTAGCGGGAAGAGGGGAGCGGTCCTCACCCAATGATCTCCACGCTAGGGATTCTTTGAACATGATCTTCGAGATGGTGGTTCGCCTGTCAATCGTGATAAACGCTCTTAAGGAGGCTCTGGTTTGGCAAACGTTCTTTCTAAACCGATTCTTCATGGATCGTTCGCAGCCTCAAGCTTCTAGCCCGTAGAAAGCGAGCGTCGGTTCATCGAAAAATCAGGCTTTACCGAGGTTCGGGCAATTCGTCTTCCTTCGATTGTGGATAGGATGTTGCGGACCGCACACCTGGGAGCCATTCAATGCGAAGCGTTTTAATTTTTCTGTCCGCCAGTCTTCTGAGTGGTTTGCCCTGTTCGGTTGGGTTGGCTGAAAGACCGCACATCCTGTTCATCATGGCGGATGACATGGGATGGAAGGATTTGCACTGCCAGGGCAACGACGTGTTGCGGACGCCCAACATCGATGCATTGGCAGAATCAGGGGTGCGTTTCGACAACGCCTACGCGGCTTCCACGGTCTGTTCTCCAACTCGTGCGGCTCTGATGACGGGGCTTGCTCCCGCGAGATTGCACATCACTCAGCACGGGGCGGATAGCAATTCTTTCTGGCCGGAAGATCGATTGATTCAACCTCCGTCGACCAAACATGAATTGCCTCACGAAACCACGACGATGGCGGAGCGATTGAAGGCAGCGGGGTACACCACTGGATTCTTTGGCAAGTGGCATCTCGGCAGCGACAAAAAGTACTGGCCCACCGAACATGGTTTTGATGTCAACGTTGGCGGTTGCGGGCTGGGGGGACCTCCGACGTACTTTGATCCTTATCGAATTCCCGCGTTGCCACCTCGCAAAGAAGGCGAGTACCTGAGCGATCGTTTGGCCGATGAAACAATCGATTTCATGCGGCGTGAGAAGGACCAACCGATGTTCGTGTGCCTGTGGACTTACAACCCACATTATCCATTTGAGGCACCGGAGGATTTGATCGAACACTACAAAGGCAAAGAAGGTCCCGGCCTGAAGAACCCCATTTACGGCGGCCAGATCGAAGCCACCGACCGCGCCGTCGGACGCGTGCTGCGTGAGTTGGATTCGCTCGGCATCTCGGACGAGACCTTGGTGGTGTTCACCAGTGACAACGGTGGTTGGTCGGGTGCGACTGACAACCGACCGCTGCGAAAAGGAAAGGGGTATCTGTTCGAGGGCGGTTTGCGAGTGCCTTTGATCGTTCGCTGGCCTGGCGTGACCGAAGCGGCGACGGTGAATGCAACTCCTGTGATCAGCATGGATCTGACAGCAACCGTGTTGGATGCTGCAGGGGTCGGGCTTGCCGGCGATGAATCACTTGATGGCGAAACATTGCAACCGTTGTTCAGCGGTGGCAATCTGCAGCGTGATGCGTTGTACTTTCACTACCCACACTTCGCGTTTCACAAAGACAATCGTCCTGGTTCGGTGATTCGCAGCGGCCAATACAAGCTCATTCTCCGTCACGACGATGATTCCGCTGAACTGTATGACTTAAAGAATGATCTGAGCGAACGGAAAGATTTGGCCGCTGACAAACCTGAGATGGCTCAGAAGTTGAAGGGTCGCTTGACGGAATGGCTGGAGGAAACCGGCGCTGGGATCCCTGCAAAGCGATAGACAAGCTGTCTCTCGTTTCGCGGCAAGCTGAAGGCAGTTGTGTTGGGAACTCACGACATGCGATGGATCGCCTGACCTTCCATGAAAGACGGTGGGCGACGATGTTGGGTGTGTCTCCCTCTGTTTTTCAACTGCAACGATTTTTCAGGAATACTCCCGCGTGACGATCGCCATCGCTTTTTGTTGGGGTGTGTTCGTCATCGTGGCGATTCAGGCTGCGTTTTCACTGATTTTCGTCGTGTGGATGTCACGACGAGCCCGTTTGCCTGAGCAGAGCTTCACACCCAAGGCAGCGGTCATCCTGTGTCTTCGCGGGGCGGACCCGTTTTTGAAGCAGTGCCTGCGGAGCTTGCTCGACCAGGATTATCCCGAGTTTCAGTTGCAGGTGGTCGTGGACAGTCAAGAAGATCCTTCACGAGCCGTTCTTCGCGAATTCGAATCCGACGAACGAGTGCGGGTCAGTGTCTTGCGGGATCCACCGGAAACATGCAGCCTGAAGTGCGCCGCGATTGTTCAGGTGATCCGAGAGCTCGACCCATCGTTTGAGGTCGTCGCGTTTTGCGATGCAGACACGGTTCCACATCCAATGTGGTTGGCTGAACTGGCTGCACCGCTTCACGACCCAACGGTGGCGGTGACGACCGGCAATCGTTGGTACCAGCCTCAGGATCCAACTGGTGCTTCCTTGGTTCGGTACCTTTGGAACATCCCCGCCGCCATCAACATGATCGTCTTCCGGATCGCTTGGGGCGGCAGTCTGCTGATTCGACGGCAGTTGGTTGATGAAGCCGGTTTGTTGAAGAAATGGTCGCATGCTTTTTGCGAAGACACGATGCTCGATCGAGTTGTGCGTCGTCAGGGGTACCGACAGGTCTTCGTGCCCAACGTGATGGTCGTGAACCGGGAAACGTGCACCTTCTCTGATTTGATGAACTGGGTGCCTCGGCAATTGCTGACCGCGAAGCTTTATCATTCGAGTTGGCCAGCGACAGTCGGCTACGGCATCATTTCGTCGGCCATTCCGTTCCTCGCTGCCGTCGTCGCGATTGTGGGATGGATGCATTCTGATTGGGGATCGATGCGAGCCGCTTTCTTCGCGTTCATCGCCTTCGAGATTTCAAACGTGGTGTTGGTTTTGTTGTGTGAAACCAGCTTTCATCGAAGTGGATCCCACTGCGGCGCACCGACAAGTGGTTTGTCCACGGCGTCACTCGTGAAACTGCCGTTTTGGATTGTTGTCAGTCAGATCGTTTCACCGTTTTGGTTTTGCAAGTGCTTCTTCACGACCAAGGTGACTTGGCGCGGAATCGTCTATCACGTGCGAGGCGACAAGATTCAACGCGGGCCGCACACCTCGTATTCCGAACCCGCGCCAGAGACTCGATCGCTGTGATCGAACGGCAGTCTGGGGATGTTTGCAGAAGCTTCGTTGCAGGACAGGTTCTTTGATTGGGCGACTTTGCGGGTTAGGTGGTCCGGTCGGGAGATGCCGGTATTGCTGCCGGGGCGTGCTTACAACTCCGATAAACGTTCAGGTCCGGCAATCTCAAAGCATGCATCCGAGGACTCAGCGAACCACGAATGCGTACTTCGCGATCATTCGAATTGACTCACCATGCGATCGCATCGCTGCTGATCGCGTTGGTGACCACCAGTTTCCCGGGATGCCGGACGTGGCTCCCGCGTGCGCCACAGCAACCACGGATGACGGAATCAGATTGGTCGGCGATCTCACTTGAGAAACCCGTGGGGAAACCCGCCATTGGCCAGTCGAACCAACCGCCTGAGATCGCGACGGTTTCGCATCTCGAATCGGTGGGGCAGCGATCGCCGCCAACCGCCGACGAGTTTGATCAACTGACGCCTTGGCCATTGGCGTTGGACGAAGCGATCCAGTTGGCGCTCGGAAACAGCCAAGTCATTCGCGACCAAGGTGGCCGAGTGTTGTCGTATCCGGACATGGTACGCACGACGTTGGACCCGGCGGTGCTTCGCAACGATCCGAACCTGGGGCTCGACGCCAGCTTGTCCGCTTTTGACACCCAGTTCCAATCGAGTTTTGTTTGGAACGGCGATGGCAACTCAGTCAATTCCGCGTTCTCAAACGGCCAATTTGGTGTGTTTTCTCAGCCCGAGACGTTGGCAAGATTGGGTGTCGGCCGCATCTTGCCATCGGGAACTCAGGTGTCGATCGGCGGTATCGGTGGTTATGACGAGGAGCTGGCCGGTGGGCTGTATGCGGCTTATGGAGCAGAAGTTCGGCACCCGCTGATGCGAGGGTCGGGAACCGAGATCAACCAGATCGCAGGTCCTTTGGCCAAACCCGGTGTGTACCGAGGCATTCGGATTGCCCAAATCGATCACCAACAGGTCAGCCTCGAAGTCGAGCAAGCGGTCTCTGAATTGGTGCGAGATGTCTCGATCGTTTATTGGGAGTTGTTCTTCGCCTACCAAGATCTTGAGGCCAAGCGAACGGCGATGGAGAACGCTCGTCAAGCGTGGCAATTGGAGCAGCAACGCGTCGAACAACGAGTCAGTCCGCCTGATGTCGAAGCGTTGGCGAGACAGCAGTTCTATTCTGCCGAGGCCGCTGTTCGGAACGCAATCTGTGGCACGGTTCCAGGGCAAACCGGCGTCTACAACGTCGAGCTGAAACTGCGAACGTTGCTGGCCCTGCCGGCTTGCGGCGACCGGTTGATCCAACCCATCGGGCCTCCGCTGCAGGCACCGATTCGATTCGATTGGCATGAAAGTGATGCGCTCGCGCAAGGCAGCCGAATCGAGCTTCGAAAACAACAGGCGGTCATCACCAAGCGTGTGCTCGAAATCAAAGCCGCAAAGAACTTGCAACGTCCGCAATTGGATTTTATCGGCCAGTATCGACGACTGGCTGATGACCCGACCAATGACACCGAACTGTTTGACAGTGCGTTGCAAGGTTGGCAGGTGGGAGTCGACTACAGTCGGCCCGTGGCAAACCGACGAGAGAACGCGGCGGTTCGACATGCTCAACTTCAATTGCAACGAGAGCGAGCGATCGCCGAGGAACAACGCCGACAAATCTCGGCGCAGCTTCGCACCACGTTCATTGACCTGGATCGCGCTTATGGCACCATGAACTCAATGGCAAAGAGCCGCGAAGCGTCACAGATTCGGTTGGCTGCCCAGTCGCAACGGCATGCGGAAGGCGAGATTCAAGTGGAGGACGTGTTGGAAGCTCAGATCCGTGCCACGAAAGCGGAGACCGAGTTTCAACGCAGTGTGGTCGACTACAACCTCGCGTTCATCAAGGTCCACCACGCTCGGGGCACATTGTTGCAAGCGATGGGCGTGGGCTTTGGCCAGCCAACCTACGACGAATGTCGATTCGCGTTGAACTCAGCTTCGGTGTTTGCCCGGCCTGAGAAACTCGACAACAACATGACTGGCACTCGAATCGCCAGCCCATCGGCGACTCAGCGAAGAGCAATGCCGCAGCCGGGAACGTTTCGCTAACTCGTGTTGGGGCAACCGTCATTTGGGGCGACCGTTCGTGTCGGCTCGTCTACCGAAGCGTTTTGACCTTCGGAATGATTCTGGCCAGCGTGGTGCGTTTGACTTCGCCAACCACCACCGGTGAATCTGGGGCCAAGCCAGTTCCGATCACTTCGGTCTGCACGCCGTCGTCGATACCGACTTGAACCGAGATCGGACGGACTTTCCCGTCGCGGGACGGCACCCAAATGTAGGCGGTGTCGCCTTTGTCGGGGCCACTGGAATCAAGGCTTGGAGAGATCAAATCAGTGGCGATGGTCCGTTCCATCTGTTCCGATTCTGGCCACCACTGAAGAGCACCCGTGGGCACCAGCCAAGCTTGTTCACGCTTGGTGATTTCAAATTCGACGTCGGTGGTCATGTGTGGCAAGAGATTTAAATCGGTTTGATCAATCGCCACGATCACGTCGTAAGTCACGAAGTTGCCGTGCATCCGGGCGTTGAGCAAGATCTCTTTCACGTGACCCGTCATCACTTGGTCGCGATGGGCGTCAACGGTGAAGGTGACAGGTTGGCCTCGTTGGACTTTGCCGATGTCACTTTCGCTCACGGATGCCCGGATTTGCATTTGGTCCAGGTCCTTCGCCAATAGAAAGAGTCCCGGATGACCAACGCTGACGTACTGGCCCAGATTGGCGCGTCGGTCGATCACGATGCCGTCGATTGGGGAGCGGACGTTGGTGTTCTCCAGGCTCACTTTGGCGTGATGAACTTCGGCTTCGGCTTCCTCCAACTTGGCTTTGCCCACGGCGAGCATAGCCGTCGCCATTTCGTTGGCGGTGACGATCTCATCGTAGACACTTTGGGCATTGGTCGATCGCAGGCGGTTGGCTCGATCAAGGTTTCGTTGAGATTGTTGAAACTGTGCCTCCAGCCGAACCAAATCGGCATTGGCCAATCGGTAAGCGGCATTGGCCTTTTCCAAAGCAATCTCGTATTGCTGCGTGTCCAGTTGGAAGAGCACCGTGCCTTTGGCAACACGTGATCCAACACCGATGGATTTGTTTGGATCACGCGAGTCCATGCCGAAGCGGACGATCTTTCCGGCCACATCGGGCCCCACTTGGACAACTTCGTCGGGTTCGATGGTTCCTGTGGTGCCGACCGTGATGACCAGGTCTCGACGCTCGACATTGACGGTGCGTAGTTCCGGTAATTCGTTGCGTTGGCTGAACAGACGCAATCCGATTGCTGCCACAAGCAGGCAGCCAGCGGCAAGCGTACCAATCAACAGACGGGACGACAGCGAGTGTTTTCTAGCGGGGTGACTCAAGCGGTCGTTCCTTGCCTCGACAGGACTTTCAGTTCGTCCGTCAGTGATGTTTGCCACACCGTTGACGCCAGTGCCATTGGAGTCTTCGCTCGATCGCCAATGCATGGACCTACTCCATCGGCGTGCCTCCGTTTAGCAAAGTCGGTCCAGCGAACCAATAGCATTCGGGGGCCAAGATGGCTTCCTGCATTCAAAATCCGAACGAATGAACGCGAAAGGGGCTTTGTCGAGTCGCGGTTGCGTTCGCCGCCAAAGTTGACCTCGCCACGGTGTTTGCGTAGCTTGCTGCCGGTCGTTCTCAAAATGATTCGCCGACTATGGCCTCACTTTCAAATGTTCGCATGACTCTCCTTTACCTAGCGACATTTGCGTTTTGGGCACTCATCGGATTTGCCGCGGTCAATGCACTGTGCACGACGATCACTCTGGTGGCACTGTTTCGGCACCGCCGCGAGAGGTCCGATGACAGGGAACTGCCACGGGTTGCCATTTTGTTGTGCTTGCGGGGTGCCGATCCTCAATTGGCGGGCGGCCTGCGACGGTTGATGAATCAGCAGTACCCCGACTACGAAATATTCATTGTCATTGATTCCGAGACCGATCCGGCCTGGGGAGTCGTGAAACAGAGCGTTGACGACGCGGGCGGTAAGTCCGCCGCGTGCCAGGTTCACATCTCGACGCTTCGCCAGCGATTGGAGACGTGCAGTCTGAAATGCAGTTCGTTGGACCAGCTTTTGGATCAAATCGATAATTCGTTCGAGGTGGTTGTGCTTGCCGATTCCGATCTGGAAAGCCATCCCACTTGGCTGCGTGAATTGGTGGCTCCGCTGGATGACCCACGCGTCGGAGCTGCTTTTGGAAATCGATGGTTTCTTCCGGCCGCCGGTTGGATGGGATCGCTCGTACGCCAGGTTTGCAACGCGATCGGCGTCGTCACGATGCATCTCGGGCAAATTCCGTGGGGCGGTTCTTTGGCGATCCGAGCATCAGTGATTCAAGAAAGCGGATTGCGAGAGACACTGACCCGATCCATCGTCGACGATGGACCTGTCCGAGTGGCGTTGAGAGAACAGGGACTCAAGCTTCAATTTGTCCCCTCGTTGTTGATGGCCAATCGAGAAGACTGTGATCTGCGATTTGCTCACAACTTTCTCACTCGCCAATTGAAGTGGACGCAAACCTACATGAGCAGCCAATGGCCGGTCATGTTGGTTTACACCTTGGGCGTGCTTGGCATTTATATGGTCACCGTGGTGTTGGCCATTGTTTGTGCGCTCGCGGGATTCGTCGACGAGGCTATTTGGTTTGCGGTTGGCGCGGCAATCTACAGCGGGACGGTCATGACGCTCTGGTTTTTGTTGGACGTTGCTGCCCGCCGAATCATCCGTGCCCAGGGCGAGCCGGTTCCAGGATTCTTTGGTGTCCAATTGTTGAAGCTTCCCATTGCGATGCTGTTGGCGGTTGTCATTCATGTTTCCGCCATGGTTCGTGCGTCGGTTCTTCGACGCGTGATCTGGCGGGGTGTGACCTACGAAGTGCTCGGGCCCAACGAAGTCTATTTGTTGAATGAACAGGCGATGGAGGCATCTCTGGAATCAGCCAACGTGTCACTTTGAAACACGCATCACTTTGAGTTTTTGAGCTCCATCAAGAGCGACCTGATCGTGTGAACGATGCCTGGCCAAGCCTTGGGATGCCAACCGAATTGCATCGTCCGCAACAATGCTCGCGAAGCAATTTGCCAGTCGCCGGAATACAACGCTCGACCGAACAGTGTCATGTAAAGCTCAGTGGCGCGATGCTGTTCGGTTGATTGGAAACGCCCGGTCGACATCGCGTCGTTCCAAAATCGATCGACCGTTTGGACTGGTGCGGGCACCAGGCCGGTCCGCAGGTAGAAGCTGACTTGCTCGAGGAGTTGATCGGGATCAAGGGGCGGAGAGTGTTTGAGTTGTGACTCGGCGTTTGGACTTTTTTCAGAAAGGTAGTGCCGCCAAACGGAAAGCCACCACTGCAGCGAAGTGGTCAGCTTGTTTGAGGCAGACAGATCTCCGTCACCAAGCGTCTCAAAGGCACCGATCATCTGGTGGACGTCTTCCGGATCTGAACCTGCCGCTTCCGTCCAGCTTGCAAAGTGATACAAGCAATCGTGAGCGGTGTGTCGACGATCGTTCCTGGAATAGGATTGAGTTCGCTGAAGTTGCTGCGCGGCAGCGTCTGCGTTGCCAATGTGGAATAGATGCCAAGCCAGCCACATGCTGGAGTAGTATCGCACTGACCTTTCATTGCGACGGATCGAGGAAGGGACCGACGGATTCGAGTAGAACTTGTCCAGCACCATCGTGGCATATTTGACTTGCCCTGAACCGTTGCGGCGAATGGTGCTGAAAGGGTGCCGGCGGTAGCAGAGGGTGGCGGCCTTTTGCCATTGAAAGTTGCAGCCGGCCAGAGACAGTCGTAGCAGCAAATCGACGTCTTGGGATTGCCGCAGTTCGGGATCAAAGCCGCCGACCTTTTGCAACCACTCGCGGCGAAACAGCATCGCGCCGAGCTTGGCAGGTTTGTGGACCAACCAAGTGTTCAGGTCGAGTTTGGGAGCATCGATCCAAGGCTCAATCACTTTGGTCACGGTGCCTTCTGCGTCAGTGATCTTCCATCCACTGTGCACCGCACCCAAGTCCGGATTCGCGTCGAGGATCTTGGTTTGTTGGGAAACCTTGCCGGGCAGAAACCAATCGTCTGCGTCCAAGAAAGCGACATAGTCTCCGGTGGTCTCACGCAAGCCAGCATTTCGAGCGGCAGCCGATCCCGAGTTGGATTGCCGGATCAACTGGATGCGGTCCGAGAATTTCGTGAGCACTTCCGCTGTGTTATCCGTCGAGCCGTCATCGACCACGATGATCTCAGTGCGATCGGCGTCTTGATTGAACACGCTTTGCAATGCCTGCTCGATGTAGGCGGCATTGTTGAAGACCGGAATCACAACACTGATACGCGGACGTGATGTGTGGGGTGAATTCAAACGGCCTTCGCTGTCGTACGCCATGTTGCAGAAGGCCGCGAAGTGGTTGTCAAAGGGAGTGGAAGGAGAAGGTTGCGGACGGGTCACGATACCAATTCCACATTCGAAGGCCCAGTTGAGCAATCGGCGTGGGGGAAAGTGCGTGTGTGCTTGACGCAGTTATGCGACGCCGCATCAAGTCATTCCCTGGCGTCGGCAGTCGTCACCTTTGCCGATACATTGACAGCGAACGCCATCACCCGCGAACGAGTTTTCGAAAGCACCGAGATGAACAAAGGCCGCCTCGCGGTTTACGAATGGAATGCGTGGGAGCTGTTTTCGATCGGTGAATGGTGTCCCGATGCGTACCGGATCAAAGCTCATCCGGATGACGAAGTGGAGGACGTGCTCGATCGGTTGCCACCCGATACCACCGATTTCTTGCCGCACATCAATCTCAGTCGACAAGCGTTGTTCCCAAGGCGACGCAGCGAACTATTCGAGGCTCTTCAGAAGAAAGGCATTCGCACATGGAATGCCAACGTCACCGACATGACAAAGCGGTTTGTCCAGAGTGAGTGCCGGCGTCTAGGGCTTCCGACGACCGCGGCGACTCGGGGCGGGGACCCGGACGAGAAGCTGATTTTGAAATCCGATTGCAACCACGGTGGCCGGAACGAACGCCGGCTCGATTTGGAAACTCGCCGTCGGCTGGAATTGCCACCTGAATCGACGTTGATTGATGGCAGCTTGGACTACCCGGTTATGAAGCGTTCGGAATTGACCGATCAATGGGACGATCCAGGGCTCGTTGTGGAGCGGTTGATCGAAAACTCACAGGGCATCTACTATCGTGCCTACGCGATTGACAGGCGATTGGTGATTTCTCGCTTTGTGGCACCAAATTCCGACAATCGGATTCAGCGAATTGAAGATGCGAAAGCAAGACGCAATTTCTTGTACAGGGATTACACCCAACTTGTCGGTGCATCTGATTCAGGCGATGCCCTGCCTGCTCGTTTGAAATCCGACGTGGCTTCGTTCTTGGTTGGGATCCAACTCGACTTTGGTGCGCTCGATGTGGTCGAGGACAATGAAGGGAACTTCTACATCATTGATCTCAACATCACGCCGTACTGGGGCAAGCCAGGGCAACGCAAAATGACGAGGTTTCTCCGCGGGGAATTGTCGCTGCGAGAGAAACTTTCAAAACGAATGGCTCGATGGATTCCCGGGTGTTGTTCCGAAGCTAAACGGCAAACCTAAATCACGACTTGGTCGACTCTCTTTTTCATTCACCGACGTTTCGCTGATGCCGCTCGCCTATCCGCTGACCCATTTTGAAGAGCTGATGCTGCATCAAGACAGCAATGCTTTTCCAACGAACTGCTTTGTTCGTATGCGGTTCCGCGGACGTTTCGATGAGACCGGTTTCCGTGCGGCGGCACTCACGGCGGTTGCACGGCACCCGTTGCTGCATGCGCGGGTTCAGCGACATCGTGGACGGTATCACTGGCGCGTCGACGAGCCGGAACCCAGCATCACTTGGTGCGATGGAACCGCCACCGAACAACCGTCCTTTCGCCGGTTGGACCTCGAACTGGAACACGGTCTGAAATTCGCGGTTTGTTTGTACGAAGACGAATCCGAGTTGATGGTCCAGTTTCATCATGCTTGTTGTGACGGACTCGCGATCTTCCAGGTGGTTCATGAATTGTTGTTGGCCTACGCCATGGAGGTCGATGCGAATGCAGACGTTTCGCTTCCAGAGGTCGACCTGAGTTTGCTTCGGGACCGTGGTTCGCTTGGATTGACCGCGGGCAGCTTTTTGCGACTTGCTTCACGCCAAGCCGTTGGCCTTCGTGGAGTTTGGCAGTTCCTGACGCGAAAACCGTCGCATTTGTTGCCGCATCGTGTGCCCCAGCGTGAGGAACCCGCACCGGTGAGCTTTCCGACGGTGATCGCTCACCACTTTGAACCAGAGGTTTCGGCGGGAGTGCGAAGAACTGCCAAACGCGAAAAAGTGACCCAGAACGACCTGCTGATCCGCGATCTGTTTCTGGCGTTGGAAGAGTTTCGTCGATCGCAGGGTGTACACGATCCAGCAGGCTGGCTGCGATTGATGATCCCAGTCAGCTTGAGACGAAAGCATCAGTACCAGGCACCCGCTGCCAACATTGTCAGCTCCGTGTTCTTGGACCGGCGGGCGACCGACATGGAAGATCCGGAGCACCTGCTTCAAGACCTCAGCGAAGAGATGAGTCTGATCAAACATCGCCAACTGAATCATTTGTTCCTGTATTCCCTTTGGGCCCAGCGATTGGTGCCGCGTGGATTGCAGCGGACCGCGAGACCGAAACGCTGCCAAACGACCGTCGTTTTCACCAACCTCAGTCGCGTTTTCTCGAGATCACCCTTGCCACGGCAAGAAGGACGGCTTCGATGCGGGAATGTGGTGCTGCATTCCGTCGAAGCAATTCCGCCGATCGCGAGACATTTGAATGCGGCGTTTGGCGTCAGTTGGTACGCCAAACAAATGACGATCACGCTGCACCACGATCCGCGAGCGGTGTCGACGAAAGCCGCTCAGGAATTGCTCGATCAGTTGGTCCGGCGAATACGAGAGTCCGTGACGGAGGAGTGATCTTTCCTCGTGACGAAAGACGCGTTGTTCACCGGGTGTGTCTGTTCGCGGCGGCCAACATGAAATTCGCGTAGGCGTCGGCGCATTGGTCGACGTCGTGCCATTTGGCGATGTGCTCTGCCGCTGCTGCTCCTGTTTGCTGGCGAGTAAGTTCATCACAGGCCAACTCGCGAAGGGCTTTCGCGAGTCCGGTGTTGGACGAAAGCTCGATGGGGATCTTCATCAGAGAGTCATCCGGGTAGTCCAGCGCGGATCCGGAATCGAAGACGACACAGGGCTTGCCCGCACCCATCGCTCGGATCAGTGTTGCCGACGATTCGCCAGCGGAAGGGAAACGCAGATTGACCACAACATCACTGTGATCGATGAATGCCTGGAAGGTGTCCATCTCGACTCGGCCGGTCACGTGCATCTGGTTTGCCAGCCCGGACTCAATGGCAAGTTCCCTCAGACCGAGTGAATCAGGCAATTCGCCGACCACCCACAATTCAAACGGCGGGATTCGGTCTTTGATGGAACCCAGGGCGGAAATGAGACAATCCACTCGCTTCTGGACGGTTGCCAATCCCAACGCGACGAAGATCATTCGATCAGGGTGCATTCCAAGTCGCTTGCGAACCTCGCCAGGATTCATTTCAGTGAGCGGCGTTGCTGGCGAATATAGCAGTGGGATTCTTTGAACAGGAATGTCCGGCAGCAGGTCTCGGACTCGGTACATCGAGTCGAAGGAATGCACGATCACGGCTTCCGCGTTCTGCAAGGCGGGGGCGGTCATCGGCAAGCCGAACCGAAAGGCATCGCCTGACAATTCCCGTTCGGCTAGATCGGCGATCACCGCGCCCAACGGTCCGTGGTGTTCGATGGCGAGCTCGTGGAACGTTTGTGAATCGCCTCGCCGGAGGAAGGCTTGTTCGAAGAGATGGTGCAGCACTCTGTCGTGCAACACGACGACACCGGGATGCCGCATCGCTTCCTGAACGACGTAGTCGTGGATGCTGCTGTTACCGAGATGGTAGAGCCGGGGAGTCGCACGGTCTCGTTCCTGATTGGACTTCCATTCGCTGAGTCGTTCGACCGCGAAACCAAAATGCTCCGGAGGCGGTGCGTCGTCGGCAATGATGTAGGTGGCGTTCAGCCGGGAGGCCAGTGAAGGAGCCAGTTCGGCGGCGTAGTCCGCGATGCCGGAGGCCGTTGGTGGAAGCGGGGTGAAGATCGCCCAGTCGCCAGCAAATGCACGCTCCTTTGCGGGTGGATCGGATAGCGAGTTGCTCGTCGAGGACGTGTCTTCGAGGATCCTTTGTCGCAGCAGGCGAGCCCGAAGTTCCTCGATCGGGACGCCGTACAACTCCAGCAACGCAGCATGATGCTGATGAAGGATTCGTTGAACTTCCTGCAGGCTGAATTGGCGATGCGGTGCACCGGGATCTCGGCCGATCAAAACGCCGATCTTTTCGAATATCTTGCTGAACACCGAACTTGCCAATCTTGCTTGCGGGGCGTTCGTGGCCGCTGCTGAAACCCTGCGGACTCACTCAAACGCTTTGCAATCCGTTCTAACCTTTGGGTGTCGCCACGAATAGCAACTGCTCGAAGAGATGCTACTCTGCGAGATGCTTCTCAGACAAACGCTGCTCCGGTAGACTCGACACACGCATTGGGCGACGAGCAAATTCCGCAAACCTTTTCGACTGACAATGGACGGAGTCATGTATTACGCGATCAATTCGCCAGCGCTTTCGCACAATGCGTTTGACGATGAAACCATCGTCATCCATTTCGCGACCGGGAACTACTTCAGTTTGCGAGCGATGGCCGAAGCGATTTGGCAAGGTCTTGAAAAGCAACCGTTGACGGTCCCCGCAATTGTCGACGCGGTCGAGGGAGCACCCCCGGAGGCGGCTGCCGAAGTGGAGAACTTTCTGGAACAACTGCTGAAGAATGATCTGATCTGTGAATCACCGGATCATTCCAGCTCCGAATCGGTCGAGAGCCTTGGAGCTTGGCGCACGCCGACGATGGAAGTCTTCGACGATATGAAGAACATGTTGCTCGGGGATGTGATTCACGACACCGACAAGGCTGGTTGGCCTCAGATGGTTCAAGACGACCAGACCGCTCCTGGCACTCCCTGACCTCGGGACAGTGGTGATTGGTCCCGATCATTGCGAGAGATGACATGACGACAACCACCACTTGCGACGATTCACAGGCTGCTTTGAAGCGGCAGTTTGACCGTGTGGCCGAATCGGATGGCTTGGTCGAAAGGCGATTGTCGATTGGTGGACGTCAGGTCTGTTTGAAGTTTGCTGGCCAGTCATTGCTGCGTCGTTTGATGCCCGCATTGGATCACCATCCAGAAGGCAGCGGCCAAGCCGAACTGACCATTCATTTCTGGGACAGTGCCACGCCTCCCGTGGAATACTCGTTGGCGGAATGGACGGGTTTGCAATCGGTCATTCGTCCGGTCGACGATGCCTGCTGGACGCTGATCGAACCGGGCATCGGTTTATTCAGTCGGCTGACGCAGGATGGGAACGCGTTTGTCTGCTGTCGAAATGGCGATGAGCTGCCGGTTTGGGAATCTGCGGTCCCGCTGCGATCGTTGTTGAATGCTTGGTTTGCACCACAGGGTAGCGTGGTGCATGGTGCTGCCGTGGGAAACGATCAGACGGCGGTTCTCCTGGCGGGAGTGGGCGGGTCCGGGAAATCCAGCACCGCGCTGACGTGTCTGGCTGAGCCGGATCTTTATCATTTGGGGGATGACTTGGTCATGCTCACCAACGATTCGCAGCCCTTGGTCAACAGCCTTTACAACTCGGCGAAATTGTTGCCGGATAACCTGCGTCGTTTCAGCGATCTGTCGCTGTCGGTCAATCCGAATCTGCCACGCAACCCAGAAAAAGAGACCTACTTTTTGTTCCCGCAATTCGCTGAGAAATTGGCGATGCAGCGACCGTTGAAAGCAATCCTGTTGCCGCGAGTCAGTGGCGAAGCTCAAACAAGTCTGGTCCCGGCGACTCAAGCGGAAGCATGGCACGCGATCGTGCCCGTCACGTTGACGCTGTTGGGCGGGACGCGGCCTGAGAACATTCAGTCGATTGTGGAGATCATCAAACGTGTTCCGGTCTATCGCTTGAATTTGGGCTCCGACCGCAGCGGGATTGCTCCGATCATTCGTCAGGTTTTGGACGGGCTCGAGACGGAAGCAGGAGCCTCGTCATGACGGAAACGATCAGCGTGGTGATCCCGGCCTACAACGCCGAACCGTTTCTGGCGGAGGCGATTGAGAGTTGTCTTGCACAAACGCGGCTACCCGATCAGATCATCGTGATCGACGATGGATCAACCGATCGCACGGGGGAGGTCGCACGTTCGTTCGCGGATAGCGTCACGCTGATTTCTTTGGAAAGAAGCGGTGCTGGAGTCGCTCGCAATGCAGGCTTGGCTGCGGCGGCAGGGGACTACATCGCAATGCTGGATGCCGATGATCGAATGACGTCGAATCGGCTTCAATTGCAAATGGAGTTGCTTGATTCCCGTCCGGAAGTTGGCATCGCCTTTGGCCATCAACTGATTTTTCAAGATGGGGAAGACCCGGCGGAGCATCATGCAAATGGCACGGGGCGTGTGCTGACTCAATGCGTCACGGGAACGGTGACTTGCCGTCGAAGTGTCTTCGATGCTGTCGGACCTTTTTCGAATGACCCTAACACGATCGAGGTGCTCGACTGGTTTGCCCGGATCGACGACCAAGGCATTCTCAAGGCCAGCGTCGAGGAGGTTGTCCTCTATCGACGTCACCATGAAAACAACTGGTCCACTCAGAATCAGAATCGCTTGAAGTACGTTCACATGCTGAAAACGGTCTTGGACCGGAGACGCGCTCAGTGAAGTTTTTGGCGCGTTGGATGGACGGGGATCAGGCTTGGCCACGCGGTTGTTGGCCGAATGAAGCACAACGATTGTTGCTGCAAGCATGTTTGCTCGAGGACGATGCCGCCGCGACACAAGCTTGGCGGAAATGGGAAGAGTTGGTCCCGTGGGACTTCATCGACTTTGGTTCCCATCGATTGCTGTTGTTGCTGCACGATCGTTTGCGACGCCTTGGACTGACATCCAAGGATCAAGGTCGGCTGGCAGGAGTGGCACGGTACTACTGGGTGCAGACGGAACTGCGTCAGCGACAAGCGATGGGGATTCTTCAATTGTTTGAGAAGGCCCAGATCCCAACGTTGTTGCTCAAAGGAGCGGCACTGAACGCGACGGTGTACCGGACTGGGTTTCGGGCCATGAACGACCTCGATGTGGCGGTTCGCCGGGAAGATGCTCCGAGGGCGGTTCAGCTTTTGAACGAAGCGGGAACCGCACCTCCGCGGAACGTGTCGGAGGAATCGTTTCGTCATGGCCATGGCACCAACTTCAGTTTGGCCGATGGCACCGAGGTTGATCTTCACTGGGACTTCTTTCACAGTCGGTCACTATCAGCCGCTCAGCAACAATCGCTGTGGGACGCCAGTTTGCCAGTGAAGATTGGACCCGCCAGCAGTCGTGTTTTGTGTCCCGCCGATCAGTTGTTGCATACGTGTGAGCATGGTGTTCGATACAACGAAACCCCTCCGTTTCGTTGGCTGGCAGACGCTTTTCAAATCACGCGAGCGGCGGGAACCGAGATGGATTGGCAGCGGATTGCCAGTCAGGCGACGGAATACAACGCTGTGCTGCAAGTTCGTCGAAGTCTGCAATGGCTGAACGAGCACTTGGATTTGCCGATTCCAGACGAGGCATTGGCAAACTTGGATGACCAAGAAGTGTCGCTTGCCAATCGGATGGAGTACCGAGTGACGGGGCAACGCGGACTCGCCGGGCAACATACTTTTTGGCAGACATTCCCCGAGCACGTTTTCGCGTGGCATCGTCAGGGGCGTCCTGGTTCGCTTGCTAAATATCACTGCTTGCAACACAATATCAGCCAGAATCATCGGTCTCGATTCGCTGAATTCATGAAGCTCGGCATGCTGCAAACCGTGTCGCGTGTGAAAGCGGTGGTTCCATCGATTCGAAAGAGACAGCGTTTCGTCGTCAGCACATTAGCGGACGATGAGATGATTGGTTGTCATGAAGTCGAACGATCGGGGCATCGAACGTTTCGTTGGACCAGTGGTGAATCAACGTTGGTCGTGACGCTCCCACGCGGTGAGTACGACGTGGATGTTCACGTGTTTTCGTGGCGTGATTGGGGATCCGATTTGGCGTCGGAATTAAAAGTTGATTTCAACCGACATGGTTGCCTGGTCACGCCGGTAGGGGATCGCAATCGTGTTTTGCGGTTTTCAATCCAGCGTGATATGTTCTGCCCCGCGTCGCAGCAACGGCTGACATTTCGATGTGGCAGTTTTCGAGATGTGCCGGAAGAGGAAACGCGACATCTTGGGCTTCCGTTGCAATCGGTTTGCTTTCGCCCACGAAAATGCGGTGGCACGGAGTCGTGAAAAGCACAACCGCATCATCGCCCGTTCCATCGCGTCTCGACTTGTTGGGTCCGACCAACCTATTCATTGAAAGAGAATTGATGTCCAACCAGCGTTCTGTTGGTGTTGTGCCGGGATCAACGGATTCAACGGGGATTCAGACCGATCGCTACGAAATTCCATCCAATCCACAAGGCCGAATTCGGCTCGCGCCGCAAACGACGTTCACGATGCATCGCAGCGGATGGGCTGGAGCGATGGATGCGTTGATACCGGAACACAATGTTAACGGGGTGATCTTCGATGGCTTTTTGGATCGCCTCTTCGATCCTCATTGGCCGCATGAGACGGGACCAACGTTGCCGCTGACTCAGCCTTGGACGGGTGTCTTTCACAATCCGCCCGATATGGAGGGTTGGCACAGTCCGTCTGGGGCTCCTCGACGTCTGATTGCCTCCGCTGCGTTTCGCGACAGCATGCCGGCATGTCGAGGGCTTTTCACCCTATCGGATTACTTGTCCGATTTTCTTACGAAGGAAACCGGACTGCTCACCTCGACGCTCAGGCTTCCAACGGAAATTCCTGAACGGCTGTTTTGCATGGATGCGTTTGCGAACGAAGCGGAAAAGAAAGTTGTGATGGTCGGTTGGTGGCTGCGGAAGTTGGCTGCCATCTATTTTCTTCCCTTGGACCATGCCAGTGGGTTTCGAAAGTATCGACTGATCAGCAACCCATGCACCGAGTTGGAACACGCGAGTCTGTTGAAACAAGAGTTCGTGCGGCAGTCGATGGCTCTTCGGCAACCGCTCTTGCCCGCCTATCGTGACAACACTTTCGCATTGCCGCGGCACGATGATTCTGAATATGACGAGTTGCTTTCCAAAAGCATCGTGTTTCTCGACCTCTATGATGCATCCGCCAACAATGCCGTGGTGGAATGCATCGCACGTGCGACCCCAATGCTGATCAATCGCATTGCACCCGTCGAAGAATACTTGGGTGCGGACTACCCGTTTTACTTTGAGTCGTTGGACGAGGCCGCTCGAAAGGCTCAAGACTTGAACCTGGTCGCAGCAACTCACGAGTATCTGATGCAGTGTCCGATGCGGAAGAAGCTTTCACCGTCGACTTTTCTTGACGATCTTCGTAACAGTGATGTTTACCAGAACCTGAAGATCTGATCCGTCTTCGTTTGCGATTCATAACCAGACTGATCATGAAAGCGACTCGGCAATTTTTTGAACTGACCCCAACGACCTCCCAATCATTCACAACGTGACTACACAAGTGAACAACCGCACCCAACGACGAATCTTGATCGACGGCACGAAGTTGGCCGATTCGGTGTCCGATGGGATTCGTCGGTTTGTCTCAGGGCTCCTGGGGGCGATGCGATCCGTCGCGGATCTGCATCCCGAGTGTTGCGTGGATGTTCATGTTGGTTCGCGTATGATTCCGCTCGCCGAAATTGATTCGTGGTTGACTCTACCGGAGCCAGCACCGACCGGCGCCATGCAGTTTTTGCGTGGGACGTTGGATCTGATTCGATTGCAGCATCAGGTACGGACGTCGCAGTACGATGTCGTCCATCAAACCATGCCGAATACCTTTGACACGTTTCGTCGTTTCCGAGGCGGACGCTTGGTCACGGTGCATGATCTTTCGCATTTGGCATGCCCCCAGTGGCAAGCCGCCGTCAACAGCGAAAGCCTGGAGCGAGGGCTGCGTGATGCGACGCAGAGAAACGCGTGGTTCAGCACCGACACGGATTTCATTCGCCAGGAAATGATTTCGCGTTGTGGTCTCTCGAACATCGCCGTCACCGGTGCCGGTTGCGATCGATCGCTTTTCCATTCGCGGTATTCGCAAGAATCCAAAGACGCTGTTCGGCGGAAGTATGCGATGCCCGACGCTCCGTTTTTGCTTTCGGTGGGGACGTTGGAACCGCGAAAAAATTTGTTGGGGACGGTGCGAGCCTATCGCCGGTTGTTGGAAACGAATCTGCAGACTCCGATTGAACTGGTCATCGTCGGCAAATACGGATGGGGCGATCTCGATGAGGTGTACGCCGCCGCGAAAAATTGTGATCGAATCCACTGGCTGGGCAGTGTTCCGGATCAGGATTTGCCTTTGATTTATGCTCAAGCGGAGGCCTTGTCGTATGTCTCGCACTACGAAGGATTTGGCTTGCCACCACTGGAATCGATGAATTGTGGCGTGCCAGTGATTTACGGTTCAGGAACCGCGGTGGCCGAGGTTGTGGCGGACGCCGGTTGGGCGGCTGATCCCAATGACATCGTGCAGATCTGTGACTGTTTCGTTGAACTGGTCACTCGACCTGATCTTCGCGAAGAACGGTCTCGCAAGGCGATTGCACGGGCGGAGCTGTTTGATTGGCAACGCGTGGCCGAAGCGATGTGGGAGCAATACATGCTCGTCGCGGAAAGCTCTGCCTCTCGGTTGGCAGGTTGATGCGAGTCAGGATCGCAAGCCGATGAGCGTTCCGAAAATCCTGCACCAAACGTGGAAAGATGAACGCGTTCCGGATGACTTTTCGGAATGTGTCCAGTCCTGGAGGACTCACCATCCGGATTGGCAGTTTCGATTGTGGACTGACCAAGACAACCGCGAATTGATCGCGGAAGAATACGCTTGGTTCTTGGAGACGTATGATGGCTATCCAACGGCCATCCAACGCGCCGATGCCATTCGGTATTTCATTCTTCATCGGTTCGGAGGCATGTATGTGGATCTGGACTTCATTTGTCTGAAGCCTCTCGATCTGCTGCTCGAAGATCGAGACTGCGTCGTCGGGATGGAACCACCTCAGCACTGTCGGCATCATCGAGTTCCCAATCTGTTGTGCAACGCACTGATGGCGTCGGCACCCGGACATCCTTTCTTTGAACGCGTGATCCGGCGATTGCCCGATTTCGTTGATCACGTCGAGAACAAAGAGCCGATTCTCAGCAGCACCGGACCGATCATGATGACGCGGGTCTTGGACGATTTTGAGACGCCCGAATCTGTCACGCTGCTTCCCTCTCGATTCTTGTATCCGTTGACGATGCACCAAGCGGCCCAGTACCGGCTGGCCGGGCATGTGGGCGTCGACCTTTCGGATGCGTTCGCGATTCACCTTTTCCATGGCACTTGGTGGAGGACCGATCGATGGGATCGAAATTGGCGAGGCTACTACAAGCTGAAGTCTTTGATTCAGCGGCGTGTCAGCGGACTTTGGGCTCGCGTATTGGGCAGGCCACGCTCTTAGCTTCTGAGCCGGATCGCCCGGAAAGCGTTGCTTGATCGAGCCAGATTGGTCGACTCTCGCGGGGGGAACGCCGGTCGGATCTCAATTGCGACCGGGGCTGGTTCCCTGCTATATCGAGCCGCAGCGTCTCTGCCCACGCGGCCGGAAACTTGTGTTTTCCGCATCCAGCCTGAGTTACCCAACATGCTACGTCGATGAAACTGTTTCTGATCCTGCTTCGATCGTCCTGGATTTCTGGTCTGGTTTCCGGACTTTTGGGAGCGTTCAGCGGTGTGGCGAATCTCGGCTTGATCATGCTGATCCACCACGCTTTGACGGGTGACCCGTCCGAGGCGGGTTCGTTGCCATACTTATTCGCTGGTGCGTGTGTTTTGGTGCTGATCACTCAAGTGACGGCCAAGTGCTTGCTCGTTCAGTTGTCCCAGGCAACGGCCGCTCGATTGCGTTACGAGCTGTGTACAAAGATCATTTCGGCTCCTTTGCCGACATTGGAATCCGTCGGATCGCATCGGTTGTTGGCTGCATTGATCAACGACGTCAACGCGATCACGTCGGCCTTGTCCGCGTTTCCTGCTGCTTGTGCCAACGCGATGGTGTTGGTTTGTGGACTGGTGTACTTGGCGACACTGTCCGTGCCATTGGCGGGCGGGACGATCGTGATGGCAGGCATCGGCGTGTTCACGTTCATGACCGGACTGCGGTTCGCCAACCGGCATCTGCGTCAGGCTCGGGAAGACCAAGACGAAGTCGTCAAGCAATTGCGTGCCATGATCGATGGCATCAAAGAACTCAAAGGCAACAACATGCGATGTCTGGACTTTGTCTACGACGTTCTGTTGCCAGCCGACACAAAGATGCGTCACAGCCTGATCATTGGTTCGAACATTCAGGGTTTTGCCCACAGTTGGGGACGACTGTTTCTGTTCATCGGCATCGGGTTGTTGCTGTTTGCTTGGCCGCAAATCGCGACCGTGTCGACGGCGACTTTGACCGGATATGTCCTGACGATTTTGTATCTAACTTATCCGTTGGATGGAATTTTGGGTTGGTTGCCGGCGATGAATGGTGCCTCAATCGCGGTCGCCAAAATCGAGAAGCTGGGTTTGATGATCGATCAGCCGGAACAGCAGACCTCGCACGTCGCACCGACCAAGTTTGAATCGCTTGAGATGCGAAGTGTCACCTATCGGTACGATTCATCCGGCGACGAATGCTTTGCACTGGGACCTGTGGATCTGACGCTCTCGCCCGGCGAGATTTTGTTCATCGCGGGTGGCAACGGCAGTGGAAAAACAACGCTCGCGAAATTGTTGACTGGACTTTATGTTCCCAATGCGGGCGAAGTGTGCTGGAACGGACGGGACGTGACCGACAAGGTTCGAGCCGATTATCGCCAGCTCTTTTCGACTGTCTTTGTGGAAGGCCACTTGTTCGATCGGTTGTTGGGAGTCGATGTCACGCCCGGCGAGTTGGAGCGTTGGATCTCTCTGTTGGGAATGGAAGAGAAGGTCGACGTGCAAACCGGTCGACTGTTAACGCAAGAACTCTCCCGCGGCCAGCACAAACGTTTGGCATTGTTGGTGGCGGCGCTCGACGATCGTCCGATCTTTGTTTTCGATGAATGGGCCGCCGAACAAGATCCGGGATTCAAGGATGTCTTCTACCAACAGATCCTGCCGGAGCTTCGCCGGATCGGCAAAACGGTTGTTGCGATCACGCATGACGACCGCTATTTCTCCGTCGCGACGCGAGTGCTGAGGGTCGTGGATGGTCGCTTGACTCATGCGACCGAGAAAGCGGCTGATTCGTTGCACGTCATCCACAGGAACGCAGCGTGATTCAACTGCATGGCCTTCGCAAAGATTATCGGGTCGGTGATCACGATCTGCCGGTGCTCAAGGGCATCACGCTGAACATCGAAGCGGGGGAATATGTTGCGTTGATGGGATCGTCGGGTTCGGGAAAGACAACCCTGATGAACCTGCTGGGGAGTTTGGATCATCCGACCGATGGCGACTACCATCTGGCCGGGATTGATGTTTCGAGTCTGACACCGTTGGAACTCGCCGCGTTTCGAAGCCAGCATATCGGGTTTGTCTTTCAGAATTTCAACCTGCTGCCACGTGCGACCGCGTTGGACAACGTGATGCTGCCGACGATCTATGCGTCGGATGGAAGGTCACGACGCGAGTGCATCGAAGACGCGACGAAGTTGTTGGAGTCCGTCGGTTTGGGAGGTCGCCTGGACCACATGCCCAATCAATTGTCGGGCGGCGAACGACAGCGAATCGCGATCGCTCGAGCGTTGATGAACCGCCCCAAGCTGTTGTTGGCCGATGAGCCAACCGGGAATTTGGACACGGTCACGGAACAAGAGATTCTGGCGTTGTTTCGTCAGCTCAATCAAGAACACGGCATCACGTTGGTGGTGGTCACGCACGATGCGGAGGTCGCTCATGAAGCCGACCGAGTCGTGCGAATGAAAGATGGATTGGTGTCAGAAGATGTTCGGCAACGAGCGTCCACCGTCGACCGTTCGAGGCTCGCGAATTCCAGGTCAGAACCTCTGCGTGAGCCGGCTTCTGCCTGGTCGCTGCCGGCGACTTGGAATGCGGTGATCGTGGCTGTCTTGGCACTTCGTCGCAATGCATTGCGGACCGTGCTGACGATGCTGGGCGTGATCATCGGTGTCGCCTCAGTGATTTCGACAATGGAACTGAGTGCCGGTGCTTCTACAGCGATTGAAGAGACCGTCGCAAGCATGGGAGCCAGCATGCTGACGATCAGTCCCGGCAAAGCGTCCAGCACCAGTGGGCGTCAGCGTCCGATCCAGATCATTCCCGATGATGTCGTTGCAGTCGCCGAGCAGTGCTCGGCCGTCAAGGTCGCGGCTCCGCTTGTGTATTCCCAAGTCCAATTGGTCCGCCAGAACCGCCGTTGGAGCCCCAATCTGGCTCTCGGGACTACGTCGCAATACTTGGCGGCAAGGAACTGGGATCAGTTGGAGCTGGGAACGCCGTTCACGCAGGAACAAGTTCTCGATGCGGCCAAGGTTTGCATCTTGGGCAAAACCGTCGCTCACGAATTGTTTGATTCGGAGTACCCGATCGGCGAAGAAATTCGCGTCAACGGGGTTCCGCTCCGCGTGGTCGGCGTCCTCACCGAAAAGGGCGGGGATGTGATCGGGAACGACCAAGATGACATCATCATCGGACCGTGGACGACGTTCAAACTTCGAGTGAACAGCAGCACGGGCGCGACTGCTCAGTTCAGCACGTTCGCGGATCAGATGCCACCGATGCAACTGGCATCAACCAGGCGGTCGACGCAGCGAGAAGAGATTCATCAGATCTATGTGGAGGCCGAATCGCCGGATCACGTGGAGTTGGCTCGTCAGCAGATCACGCAGTTGCTCTCGCGCCGACACAACGTCGAACCGGCGGGTGCCTATCGCATCAACGACATCACCGAAGTTTCCAAAGTGGTCGGGCAAGTCGTGGGTGGCGTTTCCGCTTTGGGGCTGGTAATCGCCGGCGTCTCGCTGATGGTGGGCGGCGTAGGAATCATGAACATCATGTTGGTCTCCGTCACCGAGCGGACGCGTGAGATTGGTTTGCGGATGGCAGTCGGAGCCAACCGCAGTGCGATCCTGCGTCAGTTTCTGATCGAGGCGACCGTGTTGTGCGTGGTCGGCGGGTTCCTCGGCATTTTCGCGGGCCACATGTGGTCCATGTTGGTCGGCCGGGTGATCGGGTGGCCGACTGCGATGTCGATCTGGGCGCCGATTGTTGCCGTGACCGTTGCCGCGTCAGTGGGCATCGTGTTTGGCTACTACCCAGCCCGGACGGCGTCCCGGTTGAATCCGATCGATGCGTTGCGGTACGAGTGATCGCGAAAGATGATCAGGGGTTGCAAGGATTCAGACAGGCCCCAGCCAAGGTGCTGGCTAGGCACATGAGACTTTCGAAAACAGTTGGCGGCACGTGTCGATCGCTTCTCGAGGGATTTTCGTGGCAGCCCAATTGCCGTCGAGGTAGTGCCCCAACTCGGTTGGGCAGAGATCTTGGTTGGTCATCAATTTCGACAGTGCACGTGAACTCGTGCGAATGGTGATCGTTTTGGGGCAGGGAAGTCCGTGGGCAACTTCCAATCTTGCTGATCCTTGGCGACTGACCACACGCCATTGCCCACCACCAGGGCCCAGGATGTTCAGGCCAAGCAATGCTTGAGACTGCGTTTCGGTCTGCTTCGCTTCATCCTGCTGCATGGATGCAACGGTTGCATCTCGCAAGTAATCGACTAAGTGATTGATGGACGCGACCCCGGGATTGCGACGCTTGCCCCATCGATCCGCCAGTCCAAAGGCGAGGTAGCGATGGACCACCGTTTCGTCGATCTCTGGACAAGGAAGATCAGCGGTGAAGGCGAGCAGGTTTGAGTTGTCGAACGTCGGATCGGTGGTGTTGTAAGACTCGTACAAGGAAACGCCGGAGAAGTAGTTCCGTTCGAAGCCATTCAGCTCATTGCTTGGAACGTCGATGTCACCGCAGTATTGAACCCCGGTGGAGTTGAAGTACGAGCAGCAGCAATCGATGATTTTTCGCGGCGTCAGATGAACCCGCGGAGTCAAATGGTACGTTTGCCCGTGAGCTTCCGGTGTGTCGAGAAGCCGCGACACCACGTCGGCCACCCAGTCAATCGGTACGACGTTGCGGCGTTCGTCTCCGGTCATCGGAAGTCGAATGGGAGTGTGGCGGACTCCGTTTTGATCTGGTTCTACCATCGGCACCAGCAGCGCCATCAATCGCAGGTAGGTGTGCAGGCCGTGGTAGCTGGTCGTGTGCCCGGTTTGAGAATCGCCGGAGATCACAGCGGGTCGGTAAACGGTCAGTTGATCGATAAACGACGCTGCCCGAACGGCTTGTTCCGCTTCGAACTTGCTCTGCTCGTAGTCGTTCCGGAAACTCTGTCCGACATCCAAATCCGATTCGCGAACCAAGTCGGTTCGGTTGCCGCAAACGTAGGCGGTGGAGAGATAATGAAAGTCTCGGATGTCAGTTTTGCGGCAGAATGCCAAGACATTTTTGGTGCCATCCAGATTGGTTTTCCAGGGGTCTCCGGAGCGGTCCGAGCCTTGAAATTTGAGCACCGCTGCACCGTGGATCATCCGGTCGCAGTTTTGACGCACCCAATCGGTCGCACCAGCACTGAGGCCAAGGTTGGGCTGGACGATGTCGCCTTCCAAGCAAACCGGGCGAGGCAGTTCACGGCCCAACTCCGATTCAAATCGTTGCAGGATCGCTTCAACACGTTCGTGTGCTGTGTTCTTCTTGGTGCTTCTCGCGATCACCGCGACGCGTTTGCCGCTCATCATCGCGTTGCGAAGCAGGTACTGGCCGACCAGACCAGTCGCGCTGGTCATCAAGGTGTATTGATGGTTGCCAATAACCATAGAGAACAGACGACACGAGGTGCCAAGAGGGCCACGGATGAAATGTGAGGGGGCGGAGATGGTCGCGGGTGATTGTAGTGGTCGCCATGAACAAGCTGCAAGGCACTTTCCAGCGAGTTGGACAGGCCGCTTCATCGGACCGTCGCCTCACCGAACTTTGAGTTCCGTTGAGATTCGCTGGAGTGGCATGGCGCCCCGGCCTTGAGGATCTTGCAGTTCGATCAAGTCGTCTGATTTGAGCACGAGCGCGTAGCAAATCGGGGGTGATTTCTCTGCGATCGCGGTTTCGAACGTTTCGCGAGTGACGGCGGGGACCGAGCTTTCGAATTCGATCAATTCGCTCTTGGATTCCGTCATGCACAGCTCCTTGTCTTTGTGAGTCCAGGTTCCTCGTTCGCGGCTGGTCACACTGTACAGTTGTTTGTTTGAGTTTCCGGCCAATATCGTCAGCGTGGAATAGGTCTCGTACGTGCCGTCAGCGTCGAAGCGATACGTGCTCCGGCTGCTTCCCGCGTTTCCGCTGGCGTAGGCTTCTTTCAATTCAAAACGCCAATTGCCGACGATCGGTGAAGCCGACTTCGCTGGTTTGGCTTCTGCTGGTTGCTTTGTCTTGTCGTTCGCCATGGTCGCTGGCGATTCTGCTTTCTCGGCGACCGGTTTCAGTGGTAGATCGAGAGCCCGCAGTTCCGAACTTGAAACCACACACGCGAAGTGGCCCATTGGAATCGGTGCACCCAGCCCGCTGTATTGGTCGACTTTGGCTCCGGACTTCCAGTCGACCAGTGTTCTGCCATCGATCAAGAGATAATCGTCGTCGCAAAAGATGGCACCGTTGCTGGTGCCGACACCGCTGATTTCGGTGTCTTGAATCCATTCGTTTTTGCGAAGATCCAGAATCAGAACGCGACCGATCGAAGACAAATAGAGTTTGTCTTCGCTGGGATTGAAGGAGAGCTTGGGATAGTAAATGCGTCCGAGATCGCTCAGCGATTGTGACCCGGTGACCTTACCTTCCAGCAGATCGACCATCACCAGTTGCGTTGCCGAAGCGATCGCCAATTGGCTCAGGTCAGCGTTCGTGTGCCAGTAGGGTGGCGACCCCATTTCGATTTGCCAAAGTGCACGTCGTTGTGGCATTTGCCAAGCCACAATGTGCCCACCTTTGCTGCAAGTGATCAAACGGTTGTCGGGGCCGGCGGTCGCGAAACGGATGCCTGGGTTGGATTGACCCGCGTAGGGTTTCCAGATGTCGCCGCGTTGCACCTTGCCATCGCGGATGTCCCAAGATTGCAAGTCCTCGTTGGTGGTCGTTCGATCCTTGCCCATGCCAATCATCACGACCGTGCTGCCATCGCCGAGGATGGCGATCGGTTGCATGGCGGTTCCTGGAACAGCAGGCAACTCGGTCAGTTGACCGGTGCGGAAGTCGCCAATCATCAAACGAGTTTGAGCCGACGGCCCACTGCCGCTGATGTCGCCGACGGCTGCTTTCATCAACAGGCTGTTCGCGGCGTGAGCCTGCCGGTTTCCATGCGGTTTCGGCAGAGCGACTGGGTTTGGTTCGAACTCCGGTGACTTTGGATCGGAGACTTTCAATTTCCATGCGGTGTTTGAAAACTTCAAACGTGGGGCGGAGTCGAGTTCCGCCGCTGGATCACTTGAAACCTCGATTGGTTTCGGCTGGTCGGTTCCCGGCGAGCGTGAGGACGGAGGAGGCGGGGCCGGAGATGAAGGGGCGGACTCCAGGTTTTTCAGATAGGTTTGATCGGCGTCGCTGAGCCGATCACTTGGGATCTCAATCTTGCGTCCTGAACTTGTCTGCAAGACGACCTTCTTGCCGACCTGTTCGATCAGTTTCGCGGTGACTTGAAAGCGACCGCTGGAATCCTTCCACACTCGTTCCGTGCTCGACAGATTGTCTTGCGCCGCTGCGAAGGTCAGGCAGAACAACAGCGACGGAATGATTCCAATGGCGATGCGGAACATACGTGGCTTTCAACGGTTCGAACGACGGGTTGAATATGCGAGCGAGGGACGCATTGTACCGTTGTTCAAAGCAAGAGTTGTTGCGACGGTTGCTGTTTGTCAGCGGCTTCGCCTGTTCATTTTTCGCCTGATGCATACTCCAGACTTTGTTTGCCTGATTGGTCGATCCGAGTGGCCGCACCGCTCGCACCGCCGACGATGAACTGGCTGCCGTCGCGATTGGAATCCAATGCGTACAGGTAATCTCCAGCGACCTTGGCATTGGTTTCTCGAGAGCCATTGTCGATGCGATAGATGCGGAAGTGACTGTCGCCGCTGGCAACTCCAATGCGATTTTCGCGGCCGACATAAACCAGTTTCGTCACTTCGGTTTTGAATCCTGTGATCGTGCGTGTGGCCTGGCCCGTTTCAATATTCCAGATTTTGACCGAGGCATCAGCAGAAGCCGTTGCGAGTTGACAACCATTGAGGTTCCACGCGATCGAGGTGACATGGTGCGTGTGTCCTTCGAGTGTTTTGATCAGCGTGCCCGATTCAATGTCCCACAGCTTGATCATTTGATCGGCACCGCCGGTCGCCAAGATCTTGCCGTCCGGCGAAAAGCGGACACACAAAACGGTGTCGCTATGCGAGTTGGGGATCTCGCGAATCAGGGAACCGTCGGAGACTTTCCAAAGCATCAATTCACCCGCTCGCGAAGGATCGCCACCACCGGTGGCCAGCAATTTGCCGGAAGGATGAATGTCGATGCTCAACACGCGATTCGCAAACGGGCTCGGGCCAGTCGTCGCACCAATGGTCTGGCGAAGATTCCATGAGCGGGAAGGAGCAACGAACGCCTGGATCTCGCCGTTGGACCCTCGAATCAGGACGCAATGATCACCGCTGGCGATCAATTGTCCGTCGGTTGGCAGTTCGGACAATTCGGCCAACCAGTCACCGGTTGCGGACCACAGACTCCATGCGTTTTGAGATGCGTCGTCGGTGTTGGCGGCGTGTGTGAGAACGCGAGATCCTGAAGCCATGACGGCGAGTGTGGCATCGGTTGCGCGAGATGAATCATGCCGTGATTGAGAAGCGGCGGCCTTGGCTTTCTTTGATTCGTGTTCTTGTTTGAGTTTTGCGAGGACCTGTTGATGACGTTTGTGTTCCGCTTCCAAGTCCGTTAGCCGAGCCTCACCGCGGGCTTTGATTTTCTCGGCTTGGCTGAGTTCTTTGATGGCAGCGGCGAGTTCGCTCTCCTTGGTCGCAAGGGCTTGCTTGGCTTCCTCAACGCTGGCCTGTTTCTCGTCTCGCAGTTTGGTTTTGGTTTCGATCTCTTTGACAATCGATTCCAAGTTCTTCTTCTCTGCCGCGACGTCGTCTTCGGCTTGCTTGACGTCTTTTTCTTGAGCCGCGACCAATGTTTCGGTGACGAGTGTTTGCCAGTTGTCGTTTGCGAATTGAGCTTTGGCGACAGGATCCGTTTTCGCAACTTCGACATAGCTTTGATCGGCGATGTTGTATTGTCGCAATGATCCTGACTCGGTGCTGACCCACAGCGAGGTGCCGTTGGGCGAGAGCGAAGCGGACACGGCGGGAGCGGGCAATTTGCCGGACGCTTCGAACGTTTGATTGGCTGGATTCCAGTTGGCAACGTTGCCGGTTGCATTGATCGCGATCAACTGATCCGGCGTCTCAGACGCCGAGTGGATCGCAAGCACGGTTTGGTCAAAAACGTTGTGCTCTGTGTTGGTCCAAGTGTCTCCGTCTCGGTTCCAAAACAAGACTTGGCCATCGTCGGTCGCGGTTGCTAAGCGATCCGGTCCGATCCATTGCATCGAGGTGATCGCGCTAGCCGCATCGAGGGTTTCGATGTCTTTGCTGTCGACGCGAACGATGCGGATTGTGCTGTCCCACTGAACTGCCGCTTGATGACCAACGTTGTCCAGCGCGATTCGAACCTGGGTAGGATCGTCGGATTCTAAATCTTCAGGCAGGTCAAAGCTTTTCATCCACAGCCATCGATCTTTACCGACTTCCGCCACACTCAGCTCTCCACGACGCGAGAGTTTCGCGAGATGAGTCCCGTTGGCATTCATCGCAATCGCCAGGGTGTCGTCCGGATTGATTGAGGGAATTGTGGCTGGTTCGAACGGTGTCCTCTCCCAAATCTTGACGTTGCGATAACCCGCCGAAATCAGTTGGTGGCCGGTTGGATCGAAGAACAAATCTTGGACGAAGTCATCGTGAGCCGGCTTAGTTTCTTCGCCTTCGACGATTGCAAGCGTTTCAATCGGTTCAGAGGACTTGGTGCCGAACACACGAATCTGGTTGCCAAAGCTGACCGCGGACAATCTTCCGTCGGCGGTCATGGCTGATCCGTAAACCGTTTGCAAGTCGGTCGGTAGCGGTTGCCATTTTTGTTCCGCCGGAACGTTGGTGGCTTGGTCGACGATGGCGCCGGATTGGATCCAACGCTTCAGCAAAGCAAGCTCCTTCGGATTCAAAATCGAAGCCGAAGCATCGTTGTCTTCCGGTGGCATCACGGGATCATCCGCGTGGGACGCGAGCAGGAACAGTCGACTTCCCGCGGGGTTTCCGGGAACGATGAGATCATCCAAGTCGGAGGTCCGGATCTGTTCTCCGGATTCCAGGTTCACTCCGCCTTCGTCGTCGCTGGTGTTGTGGCAGGCAACGCAGTTTTTTTTCAGCACCGGTGCCACGTCGCGACTGAAGAGGACTTCATGGCCGTCGGGCAACTCGTCGATTGGGAGCGTGTCTGCGCTCACTTGGTTGGGTGTGCCGACGATCGAATCAAGTCCGACGCTCCACTCAAAACTCAGTGCCAGCACGACGAGCAAAGTCTTTGTGGCTGGGCGGATCATGGTGAGGCTTCTTTGGCGGGGGCAGGAGGAACGGTGAGCCAGAACTCCGTCAGTGGGATGGATGGCCGGAGGTGGTAGGTGGCCGCAATGGTTTCTTCCGTCGGCTCGTCATTCGCGTCCAAAATGGTTCCCACGATTCGGAAGCGACCATGGCCGATCGCATTGTCTGCGGCGGTCAGTTTTAGTTTGACCGTCTTGGCGGTGTCGCCTTTGGGTTCGGAAACCACGGCGTCCGACTGGATCCCATCGGGCAAATCCGTCGCGGCGATTTTGACTTTTGAGTTGAAACCCGACTTGCGATTGACGGACACGCTGAGTTCGAGCGGTTTGGACTGAGTGACGACGAAGTGATCTTCAGTCATCGAAAGTTGGCACTCCGGTTTCAATTCGGCAATCGACAATTGATAGAAGTGTCGCGGGCCAAATTCGCCCAGCATCTCGGAGAGGGCGACGTCGATAGGACCGTCTTCGGTTGCGGTGAAGTCGACTCCGGCGTCATAGCCACCAGACGACAGGTCGTCGTTGCTGGCCAGTGTTTTGCCTGACTTCGCCTCTGTGATCGTGAGTTTGGAATCGAGCAAGAATCCGTTGGTCTTGGATCGGACCTCTGCGCGGTACTTGGTTCCTTTGTTGGCCTTGAATTCGTAGTGATGCGTTTCATCGGCTTTCAGGAAGTGACCGAACAGCAAAGCGGGCAGCGTTCCATCGAACTTGCCACCGGGTAAGACTCGATGAACCGATTCATCAACGGGTGGAACCCAAGACCACCCCAAGGCATCGGGGATCGTCGCGACGGGAGGCGAGAGGCTTTCGGTGGTGTTTGAGACCGTCGGGGTGGAGTCGTCGAGGTTGTAACCAAACGCAATGGCCTTCTCTTTGTCGGCAGCAACATGATCCACGAACGGGCCGGTGGTCACGTCCAACATGTAAATGAATGAGGCTGATCCCGCGTAGCCGATCGTGCTGTTGGGCGTTTCGGGGAACGCGAAAATGCGGATCAGGAGTTCTTGATCTGAGTCAGCGGTGAAAACGATCTGCGGGTCTAATCCGCGGACATCGTCGGAATGGAAGAGCACGTTGCCGCGAAGATCCGTTAACTGCAGCACCGCATCCATGGGTGACTTCAAGACTTGGTTGGCGGTCGCGGAAACGACCAATGTCTGGCCCGTCTTCACTGACACGCGGTAGGCATCGCTGTCGCCGCTCTTGGACAAACGACCGGCGACGACGGTGGGAAGCCCAATTGGGTTGGCTTCCGATCGTTTGTCATTGGGTTCCGTTTCAGAAAACCCGTCGGCAGGCGAGAGGATCAGGGGAACCAACGCGGTCATGGACTGGTCGTCGTGGAATCGAATCCACGCGACTCCCGGTGCCGCGTCGTCAGCGACTTTGACGGTCAACTTGCCGGAGTCTTTGCCGGCCGAGATGGAAACCTGATCGACATCGCAATCGATGTTGGGTGGCCAGTTAGGAAAAGTGCCTTCCGCGGTGACCGCTGTTTCAGCACCAACGGCAACCGCCGGCGGGAACACTCGATCCAGCTTGATTTGTGCGTGAGCCAAGTGCGGGGTGAAGCAGCATAAAATCAATGCCCACATCAGGCGATGCTGAAGTGCGGAAGCGATCACGGAGCAACTCGCACGGCGTGAACGAAGGATGGTTTCGTAGACGCACGTGTTGTTGATTGAATTCAATGAGTGACGCACTAGCTCATCAACTCGGTGATTGGAGTCGCGTCGCTGACCAAGTGTGTGGGGCGTCCTTCGCCGGTGTACATCATTTGGCCAGGATCGATGCCGAGTTTCTCGTAGATGGTCGACACGAAATTTTCTGGTGACAGGACTCGTTCGACCGCGGCGTAACCTTGTCGGTCGGTCGCCCCGATGACTTGTCCGCCCTGCGTCTGACCTCCCGCGAACACGACGCTCATGGCGTTGGACCAGTGGTCGCGTCCACCGCGTTCGTTGATCTTGGGTGTCCGTCCGAACTCACCCAAGACAACGACCAAGGTGCGCTCTAGCATGCCTTGTTGTTTCAGGTCCGAGATCAAAGCCGCGACCGTTGCTTCAAACGGTGGCAGTTTCTTATCCAGTGCATTGAAGATGTCGACGTGATGGTCCCAGCCACCGCTGTACAGCGTCACGAAGGGAACGCCGGCGCCGACCAATCGACGGGCGAGCAAGGCTTGTTGGCCAAACGGGTTTCGTCCGTAAGCATCGCGGACTTCGTCGGATTCTTGGTGAATGTCGAACGCGGCTTGGGCTTCTTTGCTGCTGATGATTTGCAGGCTTTGCTGATAGAACTCATCGACTGCCAAGGTTGGATCGGCGACGCTGGCGTCATTGAAACGCATCATCGTGTCGATGCGTTGGCGGATTTGTTGCCGGGAACTGAATCGGCCGTCGGTCAGTCCCGTGGGGATCGTGACATCGCGAACACGGAAGCCGGAACTGTTCGGATTGTCGGGAACGACGAACGGTGCGTACTTGCTGCCGAGGAAATTCGGGCCTCCCGAACGCGACATGCGGGGCAGAGAAAAGTAGGCGGGAATCCCGTGAGGGGCACCGATCTCTTTGGAGACCACGCTGCCGAGGCTGGGGTGAAAACTGACAAACGCACCACAACCAACCGGAATGCGAGGCGGGGCCCCGGTCATCATGTAGTGATTGCCGGCGCCGTGGTTGCCCTGGTCGTGCCGAATCGAACGTACGATTGCGAGGTCATCGCTGATCGCCGCCATTTTTTGCATCGGTTCAGCGAACTGGATGCCGGGCGTTTGAGTCGCAATGGGCTGGTAGGTGCCGCGAATTTCGACGGGGGCGTCTGGTTTGGGGTCAAACGTTTCGTAGTGGCTGGGCCCGCCGTCCATCCAAACCAAGATGCAAGCATCCGCCTGAGCGTTTTGGCGCCGTGCACCGGAGTTCTCTGACGCGCGAGCCTGCGCACTCAAGGCTCCCGACAGGCCTCCGCCGATCAGTCCGCCAAGACCCAATTTCAGACCGTCGCGGCGCGTCAGTCCTTCACAGTTTGTCCAAGTGTTCGACATGATTCATCAGTTTTGAATAATAAACTCAGGCGAATTCATCATCGCCCACATCAAGTCCTCAATCACACGCCGACGACCTTCATCGGTGGTTTCCTTTTGTTCTTCATCGCCACTTTGATTCGCAGTGTCGCTCTCGCTGGTGATGTTATCGCTGGAGTCGCGAATCAATGTCTCGGCATAGCTTCGTTCTTCGTCGTTTGGCATTCGCGAAAAAATAGCCAAGTACAGATCGGTCACGATCTCTGCCGGAGTCAGGTCGCTGTTGGCCAGCCGCGCCGCACGACCGGTATCGCTTCGGACCCGTGCGTCGAGTTCTCGCGAATTCATCAGGTGCAATGTCTGAGTGACGGATGAATCAGGAATGCGTTCGCACGGTGGATCCTTGTTCTCATCCGGTCTGCCAAACGTATCCAGGAACGTCGAATCGATCCGGTGCGTCCAGACTTGGTTGGCTCGCGATTCGGGGGCCAAGCCGGAAAAGGATTCCGACGTTTCGGTCACGTCCGCGACCGCTTGAGCGAGCACCTCGGCCCGCAATCGATGACGGTAGTGACGCGAGTGATTCAGTCGGTCGGCCGCGTTGGTTTCGTTGGGAACGGAACTGAGCGAGTAAACGTTGGACAGGACGATGGTTTTGATCAGGTCCTTTTGATCGAAACCGGATTGTTGAAAGTGCTCCGCCAACGCATCGAGCAGCGCTGGGTTGCTGGGTGGATTCGTGCTGCGAAGATCGTCGACCGGATCGACGATGCCTCGACCCATCAACTGTGCCCACACGCGATTGACGTGAACCTGAGCGAAGTAGTCGTTGTCCGGGGACGTCATCCATTCCGCGAGCGCCTCCCGTGGATCCGATCCCTCGGCCACCTCGGCGGTGCCAAACAGAGGCGAGGGAGGCAGCACTTCGTCGGTCACGGGATGCTTGACGCTTCCCTTGGTTGAAACGTAAACGATCTCTTCGCCACCTGAGATCGGCGGCGACAATCCTTTGCCTTTGCGGCCGACTCTGCCGAAGTAGGCGGCGAAGGAATAGAAGTCGTGTTGGCTCCACTTTTCAAATGGATGATGGTGGCACTTGGCACATTCCAAGCGAACGCCGAGAAACAGTTGGCTGACCAGCGTGGCGACTTCATCAGGGCTGCGTCGATCTCGGAACAGTGTCACGGCGCCGTTGTGCCACGTGCTGCCTTTGGCCGTGATCAGCCGCCGTGCAAATTCGTCGTAGGGAACGTTTTCTCGAAACTGCTGACGGATCCAATTGTCATAGTTCAGGACCGCTTTGATCCCGACGCGATAAGGATTGGGACGCAGCAGGTCCGCCCATTGGTTGGCCCAGTGATCGATGTATTCCGGTTGATCGAGAAGTTGGTCGACGAGCCTTTCGCGTTTGTCGGGATCTTGAGACTCAAGAAATTCGCGAGCCTCGTCCGCCGTCGGTGCTCGTCCGATCACATCGGTGTACACACGGCGCAAGAACGTAGATTCGCTGGCCGGATCTGAAACTTGAATTTGAAGTTGGTTCAGTTTGTCGTGGACCAATTCATCGATGAAGTTGGCACGCGGTTGTTGGTCGTAGAATCCTTCGGGCAATGCCGTTGTTCGTGGGATGCTGACGTTGGCCACACAAATGTGATTCATGTAGCGAGCCATCAAGGCGGTCTCGCCAGGAATCGGTCCGGCAACGATCTTTCCTGTTTTGTCGACCGATGTGATCGCGGCGTCGTTGGAAAGGTAGCCGGTCATCGAGGTGACATCTCGCTGGCTGCCGTCGCTGTAGCGAGCCAAGACAGCAAGCTGAGCTGTTTCGGATGGCTTGAGTAGAAACTCGGTCTCAGCAATTTCGACGGAAGTCAACGTGGGTTCGTCTGCCAGTCGACGTGGTGCTCCTTGGCGAATCCAGGCGGTCAGTGTCTGGTAGGCCGGCGAGCCGACTTCGATCTTTCGCCCGCCACCATGAGGCAATTCTGCCGTCGCTTTCTGAACCAACAGGCTGGATTCCGGTGCCCGGATGGTGAGTCGTCGCCCGCGGGCCTGTCGAACAATCGCGTCGTAATCGAAGTTGGAATCAAACCCCAGCAGCGAAAGTTGGAATCCGTTCTGTCCGCGTTGTTTGCCGTGGCAGGCACCCGCGTTGCAGCCTTGAGCGGCCAGGATCGGTTGCACGTCCAGTTCAAAACTGACCGGCGATTGAGCTTGCTTGGGCGATTCCGAATGGTTCGGTTGGTTCGCACTGGACGCAGAAGCAGGCTGGGTCGGATCCGCGAACACTTTGCCAGGGCCGGCAGTGCTTTGATGGATGATCCCCAACAGCGTCGCTGCGATGGCGACGTGAATGGGCGACAACCTTGGGGAAAGGCGATCTGACATGGCGGGCGGGAGGTGGGTGGGGTCTGAGGAGGGACCCTCAGCATAGCCAATTGCGGAACTCCGTTGGGAACTAATCTTTGCCCGGTGCCAGATCGCCTTCCTATTACTCGCCGCAACCGTTCAAACGAAGTCGCACCAGCAGATCGTTCAGAGCTGGGCGGGCGGACGGAATTTCCGGTAGTCCTGACTGCTCGTGGGCCTTCTCGAGTTGGCTGAACAATCGCTCAAATTCATGCGTGTGGAATTCGAGATCAGCGGCATCGAGCGTCCCTTTTTCCGGCCCCGTTTGCTTGCGATCAATCAGCTCGTCGATGTACGAGAGTCTCGCGTTTTCGTTGAGAGTCACGAGGTTCGATTCGACCTCGCCGGATCTCATCAAGTGAATTCCAGTCAGCAGCACGCGGTAGACATACAGCAACGGTTTGACTCGTGGCGGTGTCTCCTTTGCGAACAGTTTCCACTGAGTCGCGGCGAACCCGAGGTAGTGGTGGGCGTGATGCCGAGTGATGCAGCCTTGAGCGATCGACTTCAGTTCCTCGTGTTCCGGCATGGAGTGAACGATCAGTGGCGAGAAGACTTGTTCGAGCACGTAACCATTTCGCTTGAGCATCAGCCCAAAGAATTTGCCGACGTCGTGAGTGACCAAGTCGATCTCAAGGCCGTCGTAAACACCTTCCTTTTCGATCGTCTGTTCGCCATCCTCCAGACCGACGACCGTCTTCAGCGGCAGCAGGTGCACGCCGCGAAGATCGAAGTCGGAATCTGGGGACGGGAAACCGTACAGGTGGGCTCCGCTGATGGTGGCGAACAATAGCGGATACGGTGCAGCACGGACGTGCGGCATCATCTTGTCGTAGTCGATTGTTCGGGCGTCAGTCATGGAAGGTTCTCTTGGATGGCTTTGCGGCGAGCATCGACCAAGAACGCGTTGACTCGTTCGTAGTCGGGACGATCGGGCAGTGGGGTGGTTCGAAAGGCGACTTCGAAATCTTGCTGCAGTTTCTTACGCCATTCATCTGCCTCATCGAACGGCATCTCGCCACCCTTGATGGTCAGCAGACGGTCTCGGTGTTGGCCGGCATCGACCACCATCTCGCCGCTTCGCAGGACATGCGTTCCCGACAACAGCAACCGAATCAGGTGCATGACGTGTTTCCACTTCACGCGGCCTTGGTTACGGATGTCTGTTTGCATCTTCTTGAATTGCGAAGCGACGTAGCCTGAGAACGTTTGGAAAACGAGCTTGGAAAGAAAAGCGTCACGCATCGCCAGCAAGTCTTTGCCGAGCGGTGTGACGGATTCGACGATTGGCGAATAGAGGCATTCGAGAACGTTCGGGTTCGCTTTGAGTGCCAGCACAATGAACTTTTGCAGTTCCCAGTAGACCTCTTGCGTTTGATCGTTCTCAAGTTGTTCGGGGACGCCGTAGAGTGACCAATGGAGCTCCGCCGGCGGAAGGTAAATGCCGCGTCGATCCGTGTCGGAATCTTCGTCTTCGAGACCATAGGCTCGCGAGCCGATCACGCAGCGATAGATCACTCGGTCGTACAGGCCCGAACTCATCAGCGGTGCATTCGCATCACGGATGGTTTGGTTTTTGAACTCCGACAATTGCACCAATTGGTCGTGATGAATGGCCGCTTCAAACCCGTCGCTGAATTTGACGCGATAGGCGTGCGTGCGATCCACCGGTGACCGCACGACCACTCCGACCGCTCCCGCCGGATGAGCGATTCGATCGTTCGACGTCATGACGTCTTTTTGCGAGACGACCTGGGTGCCCGGCGAGTGGATCAGCGAATGGTTCTTGGGAAGCGACATTGAGTTGGATGAGTGCGGTGAGAATGGAGGTGTTCGATTGTAGGTGGTGGAAAGAGTCGAGCGGTTGAAGGTTCGGTGCAGATTGGGATCGCTCACATGATGAACCTCATCATGTCATGATGTGTCCTTTGATGTCGGAACATTGTGCGTCGTTAGGAGAACAGCATGACACTCAAGCAGCTCGCGAAAGAAGTCCTCGACTTGATTGATGCGGGTGAGTATCGCGTCGGCGACACGGTCGTCCGCTTTGCCGAGCAACAAGCTCAGGCGGTGCAATCGACTCGGTTGTATCGACCGGACGAAATTGAATCTTTGCAAGCCAAGCCGGCAGAGGCGAGCCAAGTCGTTCGTGTGGTCGATGGAACGACTCAGGTTGTTGCTCAGCAATTGTCCGGTGCAGGCGATACCGCGCTGTTGAACTTCGCTTCCGCTCGTAATCCGGGTGGCGGCTTCCTCAACGGTGCCAAGGCGCAAGAAGAAGATCTGTGTCGATGCAGTGGTTTGTATCCCTGTTTGATCGAGTGCATGGAATACTATGAAGCGAATCGATCGCAATCGTCGCTGCTGTACACCGATCATGCCATATTCAGCCCCTCGGTTCCTTTCTTTCGAACCAAGGGCACCGGCGAACTGCTCGAGAATCCCTTTTTCGCGTCCGTGATCACTGCACCCGCTCCCAACAGCAGACCTTTATTGCGTGGCAATCCCGATGCGTCCGAGGAATTGGAGAGCACCTTTCTGCGAAGGTGGCGGAACGTTCTTCGAATCGCGAAGGATCAGAACGTCCGCTGTCTTCTTTTGGGAGCTTGGGGATGCGGAGCGTTTGGAGGCGACCCAATGATGGCGTCACGCACCGCGAAGTCCGCCATCGAATCGGACGGCGGTGATATCAGCGAGATTGTTTTCGCGATTCCTGGTACCGGACGGCAAAGCAAAGCGAACTTGGACGCCTTTCGCGAAACGTTCGAATGATGGTCGGAGATGTGATGTGAACTTGGTGTGTGGCTTGTCTATCGTTTGCTCACGCTGCCTGCGATGCGGTCCCGGGCGATGCGTTTGACGACTTCCATGAGTCGTTGTTTTCGGCCATGTTTTGTTTTGACTGCACTTTAGGCGATTTCATTTGTAACTATGGAAGGTCAGGCCGCGAGGGCAAGCAACTGCTCGAAGCGTTCGCGAATTTTCCGTCCATCCGTCTCGGGTTGCAGATCGACCAAAAATGTTTCGCGTAGCATTTCGCGGGCGATTCGACGCCGGCGGTCCGCGTGCGATGGCCGCCGATCAGGATTGTCCCACGGACGATCACCACGGTCGACTAGCGTTTCACTGGACTGATCCCAGCACTCCAGTTCCACCATCGCGTAAGTCCAACCGCACAAGTGCCAACAACCGATACTCGACCACACATTGCGAACCTGTTGCTGACCGGCACCCCAGATTTCCTTGACGTCGTGGAAGTGTTCTTCGATCGACCAGCGGTCCGAAACGATCTTCAAGACCGTCTCCACTGTCATCTCGAGGTCACTGCTGGCGTAGGCCGCCCAATTGCCGCTGGCATGCTCAAGCAACACCACGCGAATGCTACCACCAAAGACATGACTGGTCGCGATGAATGTCTTGTAACGACCCTCGGTCATTTGACCACGGCAGGTATACCGGATCGTCGTCCAGCCGTCATGCCTGTCGGCCCGCTTCTTCAAGCTGATCTTATTCTTGCCATACTTGCGAGGCCGACCACGCTGCCCCTGCTTGTTCATCGGGACATCGAACAGCTTGGCGTCGCTGCGAAGCCGCGTCACGACGTGCGCACCTTCGGCAAGCAGCGGACGAACCAACGTCTTGGCGGCATACGCACCGTCAAAGACGACCACGAAGCGAGCAAGCGAACCGAGTGCTCGAAGATGACCGATCACCTGCCGGCAAAGATCCAGAGCCAGTTCGTGTTTGGTGCGAAATTCCCAGTCGTAGCGGGCCTGAAGACTTTCAATGTCAACCTTTCGAACGTACAGACTCGACAACAGCGGCAAGGCAATTGGACCGAAAACGGGATGACTCAAGACCATCGCCAAGCAAACCCAGTTGTGGCCATAGAGCCAGTCGCCATCGCCAGGACCGGGCGTGGGGTTGTGGTGGATGTTGGCCGCTTCGACGCATCGTCCGTATCGCTTCGTGGGGGAATCGTCGATCGCAAGCGTCCAGTAACCGGTCTCGCCAGGGGCAAACTTCTTGAAGATGAACATCAACAGCGGCACCATCAACGAAGCGGTGTCACGTCCGACCGACTGCAGCGTTTCGTAGAACCGATCCCAGTCGTCCTTAACGCCCGCCACGCGGAACCAACTGGCAGCCGTTCGGCGTCCGCCGGCAAGCATGGCCCCGGCGATGATGATGGGCAAACGAAATGCGATTCGCGAATCAAGCATGCGGCTCATGGCGTCGACCAGTGTCGCGATCGTCCCAACCAAAGGTACAGCCGGCTCGATCGTGCGGCGACGCTGGGGGTTGGGACGCGAGAGGCGTTTTCGCTTGTCATGCTGGGACGGTTTGGACTTATCGCCATGTTGAGCTTGCGGCGGTTGGCCGTTGGTCTTACGCTTTGCCATCCTTGGCTCCGTGGTGCTTGGATTGGTGTGAGAACCTCCATTTTCCACGTGAGCCTTTTTCGTGCCTATATCAATTTCACAATGGCATCCGTTCGCCTAAAGTGCAG
>NZ_DDGH01000040.1:0-8714 GCF_002337565.1 Rhodopirellula sp. UBA1907
CGTTCGACCGCGAATGGTCGCGGCCCGGTTGATCCCCAACCACGGTTGGTCCCGCCAACAAACATCGATCCGTTGGGAGCCATCTCCATCCCGACATTGCCTGAGGCAAACCCTCGTCGGAAAGGAAAACAAACGCCCTGCCAGACGCCATCGACTTCTTCTAGGTCGACTCGCATGACCGTGCTCTGCGACTGATCGCTCACGAACAATTGGTTTTCAAACGGTCCAAATTTGCCACCTGACTGATCGCAAACGATGCCTGATGCACTCTTTCCCATCTTGTTGTAGGGGAACATGACCACCGTCGGGACCAGTTCTGGGATCTTGGCCGCTTCGGTCAAGATGCGACTGCCGCTTTCAGGCTCTTGAGGACGCTTGCCCATGTTCGGTGCATCGTCATACCAATCCCAACCGCCGGGATGGCCCATGAACTTGCCTTCCCGCAGCACTTTTAGACCACACGTTCCGTTCCAAGGACCTTGGTTGTCGGTGTAGAAAACATTGCCGTTCGAATCGGTCCCCATCCCACCGGGCGAGCGCACGCCGCTGGAATACGGAATGGTTTGGCCGTCCGAAGTGACCTTCATCGCCCAACCCCGAAACGGAACTTTGCTGCTGAACGACCCGGTCAAACACAACGTGATCAGCATGTCACCGTTGGCATCGAGTTTCGATCCAAACGCGTACTCGTGGTAGTCACCCGACACGCCCCATCCGTCGGCATGCGTTTGAAAAACATCCGCCGCACCATCGCCATCGGTGTCTTTCAATCGGGTGATCTCGGGACGCTGAGTCGCGATCAACCATCCGTCTTGTTCGGCCAAGCTGAGTGGTTCATGCAGCCCGCGAGCGAACACGCTGAATTGATCCGCGGTCACTTTTTCAGCGAGTGGATTCTCAATCATGAAGATGTCACCTCGGCGGGAACACACCGCTAATCGACCGTCTTCCATCCATTCAAAGCCGCACGCTTCGATGACCTCGCCCTCCGGTGTTTCGAAGGTCGTGATCGTGTAGTAGTCGCTTTCCTTCGGTTGATCCGCCTGGGTCGCTGAGACAAAGCTCAACAGCAAAACCAAGCTGGCCAAAAATCGAATTCGCATGAAGTTCATCGTTCAGGTAATCAATTAAAAGTTCGGTGGCAAAAGTGTCAATTCAAAGCAACGCGTCGGAGATTCATCACCAAGCAATTGTCTGCTGGATCGTCGATGCTTCCCCGGCCGGCAAACCAGCACGCCAAATCGCTTTGCCATCCACCGTCACTTGCTCAAGCCGTATGCCTTGAATCTGCAAACTCGTTTGGTTGCTTACTCGGAAAACTTGCGTGCCCTTCGATTCTTCCACGAGTTCCATGGGCTGGTCGGTCGGTTGCCACACCCACTGCTCGCTGCCATTCGCGGCAGGAACCGAAATCGTCAACGTTCGACTCAGTCGAGGCGATTGTTTCTCACCAGCCGGCGTTTGCGATGAAATCGTGTCCTCCACTTTCAAATCACCTTGAGCAAACCCAATGGTGATGGTTTCGCCGCCACTCAATTGATACCCGCCAAAACGGAAGTCACGAGCTCTCGCCGACTTCTCCGGCCAAGCTGCAGCGATGCTTGGAAGCTGCGCCAACGTTGACTGCCCCTCCAGAATCGCGACCGCATCCCCAAGAGGTTCCTGGCGACCTTGCCCCCGGCCACGCCAGTGCATCGACGCATCGAAGAAGCCATTCCTCCAAACCCGAGCCAACGTCATTTGCTCAGCATCCCAAATCAGGTTGGTTTTGTTTGGGAAGGCGATCCCGATTCCGCGTGCACTGACCCCAGTAAAGAAGTTGCGATAGATCCGCAGTGCTTGCTCGGTCGGCTGCAAAACAATCGCATCCTGCTTCAGCCCCACAGGTTCTTTGGCTTTGTCGCCAAGCGACAGATACTTCCAAATGGCGTCGGTTTGGTTGACCGGGTCCCCGTCTTCAATTGTGGTGATCGCGGACTTGCCATCCACAAAACTGTTCGGCATTCGAGTGCCAGGTCGATACAGCGTTGGGTTTTGCAAATAGCGTTGAAACCATTCGTACCGAAGTCGTTTGGGCATCGTCAAAAGATCAATCGCACCCAAACCGCCTCCGGTGTCTCCACCGAAACTATGACACTTGATGCACGCTAATCCGTCGTTCCCACAAAGCTCGCGACCGTTGGAAACGATCGTCGATTCACTGGCGGCGGTGTCCGCTTCTTCAACCGTCGGATCCTTGTCCAAACGCCCCACCGCAGCATGCCAGTCTCGCAGCGGCTCGTATGCAAACGCCGGCATTCGCGTGCCCATGTAGCTGCGAAGGTTGGCACCGTGATTCAAGACATCGGTGATTGTTTGCGGATTCAATTTGTCCCCAACACCCGTTAATTGCGGGGGCAAACGGCCTTCCAATCCCATCTCGGGAACCGTCGACACAAACGACTCGTCACGCGACAACTCGGGTCCGCCGACACCATCGCGTTGGTGACAAGCATAACAATTCAGTCCCACCATCGTCATGTGAACACGCCGAGCGTCAGTCACCTTGGGACGTTGTCCCGAGCGTCGGCGTTTCAGTGCCGATTCAATCGCGGAAGTCTGCGAAGCTCCCAACGCAAAGTTGACTGCAGGTGCGGAAACTTCATCCGCCAAACAGCCCTTCCCTTCGCTCGCCTGATCCAACGCGGGTGCTTGAACGAATTGCAAATCGGAAGCGTTCTCTTCACCCACCGAGTGGCAATTGGCACATCCGGCGGAATAGAACTGCCGCTTTCCTTTTTCGATCAAAGAAGAGTCCGCCGCAAATTCGCTTGGCAACAAATCCAACGGCTTTCCACCGACGGTGTTGCTGACCCAGTAGGCAATGTCATCGCGAGCAAAGGAATCGCTTTCCACTTCCAAGCTCAGCGACGTTTGTCCTCCACCATCAAAGTACTCCACGCGAACTGGATAGACTCCGGCCTTCAACTCGTATTCGGCTTTGACCGTTTTGTGAGGATGGATCCCATCGTTCTCCAATCGATGCCCATCAATTTCGAGTGCACTGCCGTCGTCGCTGGCCAAGTAGAAAGTCAACTTGGTGTCCGAGTTCACATGCAAATCGGTTTCGTAAACGATCGCGAAATTGTTTCTTCGTTTCAGGTCATCGAACTTCAGACCGCTGACTCGATCTTCGGAGACTGGTTCCAACGAATCAAACGTTGGCAGTTGATCCCATGAACCGTGGTAAACAGTTCGGGTGAATGCATCCGCGGTTTCTCCCACCGTGACCACACGAGTCAGGTAAGCCGCGACCGCCATGATTTCTTCGTCGGTGCCAACCATCGCTGGCATTCGCAAGCCCGGACGAAGTTGGTTGCACGTTTTCAAGAACTTCGTCAGAGACGGCAACGTGTATTTCCGATGTGGCTTGCCCAGCGGAACCGACATCGGACTGGGACTGGCGGGATCGGCCGAGTGACAGGCTGCACACCCCACTTTTTGATAAAGCTTTTCGCCGCGATCAGCGAGCTTGTCACTGACGATTCGATCTTCAAGTGGTTGATCGTTGATCGAATGCAGATAGCTCGCGATTTCTTTTGCATGTTCCCGTCGTTCGGCCGCCTCCATTCCTGGCCATGGATCAGGCATCGTTGTGCCACGTTTAGTAGCGTGAGGATCAGCGATCATGTCAACGATGGCGTCAGCGCGAACTCGCCCGAACACCTGCGACAAATCGGGACCGCTCTGCGGGGGCAACATCGATGTTCCTGCTGCATGACACGCTCCACATGCCAAGTTGTCGATCAAAACTTCGCCCGCATCGGCCATCGGCAACGCATCGGTGCCAACGAAACGTTCAAATCCGGAAACAATTGGACGCTTGGCTTCGCGTTCCGCGTCTCGTGGCAAAACCCAAATGTTTCGGTATCGAACCTGGTTCCCGTGATCTTGCAAATAGATGGGTCCCGGCTCGGGCCCCTCTTTCAATTTCGCGCCCCGAGTCGCATTCGGCACAACAACATTGTTCTGAACAATGACTCCGTTCAAACGAACGGTCATTCGAGCATCAGTGACCTTCTTCCCTGCGTCATCGAATCGCGCCGCCGTGAAATCAACATCGTATGTCTGCCACTGCATTGGCGGATAGCAAACGTTGACCGCGGGAGCACTGACGGTGTAAATCGCACCGCATTCGTTATCGAGTCCCTCCAATCCAAACGAATCCAGCACCTGAGTTTCGTAACGGCCTTGGTGATAGACACCGCTGTTGCCACGCTGTTGGCCCTTTGCCTTGGGCATGAACGGCGTCCGAAACTCCAAGTGCAACGTGTAGTCTTGGAATTTCTGCTTGCTCGTTGTCCCTTGCATCAACCAACCTTCGGAACTGACGCGACCGTTTTCCCAGTTCGCTTCCGCGGATTCCTTCGTTCCATCGAACAGAACAGAAGCTTTCGCGGGAGCGGTCCGGCCCATCGTGCTGCTGACGCGTTCGACCCGTCGCAGATTCATCGAATCGAACAGACCCAAAAGCACATCTTCATCCGCCTCAATTTTTCGAGGCGAAGGCTTCGCACCAGCTCCGGGCAGACCACCCTCGTGAATCACAACGTCAAACTCGCCGTCCCCGATTGCGATGACTTGGACGCCAGTTTCTTCCGCGACGTACTCGCCCTGCAGTTCCAGATCAGGATCATCGGCAGCGGGTTCTTGTGCCGAGACGGAAGCCAGTCCCGCAACGCACCAAAAAACAACAAACAGTCCGGCCAGAAAATTCGGCACCGGCAGATGCATTCGCATGAGGAAAGTCTTCAAAGTAAGAATCATCGGGCAGTCAGTTCAGAAAGTGTTTCGTATTTTGCAGGAGCATCGTCGGCAGCAGCACTTCGCAACAAAGAGAGTGCGGCGGCAACCAACTTCTCACCCGATCCAGGTTTCGTTCGGGAATTAATGACTTCGTAACTGCCTTGCGCATACGCCGCGTGCGTCGGCAGATAAGCGGTTTCAACACAGTTGGACAATTCAATCACCAGCGTCGTTTTGAATGGCGAGTGTCGTTTGATCGCCAACCCCAAGTCAACAAAAACCTCTCCGGGCAGGAAGACGATGGCCAACTCATCCCCCAAGGTAATCGTGGAAACATCAACGGGCAGATGATCGCCCACGCCTTTCCAAGCGATCATCGGCCAAACATTTGCGGGATCGTCGGCGTCGATCCACGCTGGATTGTTTCTCAACCGATCCAATTGGACATCGCGATTCGCGGCGACCAGGTCTTCGAATCCAATCTTTTCGCCCTCTCGAGCACGTGGGATCAACGCTTTTGCTCTCGCGATGCTTTGCTTCGTCGGTGTTTGCAACGGCAACGGCACCACCGCGTGGCGATATTTTAATTGCGGAGTTGCGTCTGACGGTGTCTCAATAGACTCCGCCATGATTGAACGAGCTTCTTCGACCAGCGTCTCACCCAACGCGTGCCCGATAAACTCACACGAATTGCGTTCTTTTCGGGATGGGTCAGAGTGATTGATGTCACCACAGGTGCCGGCACCGAAAATAGACAGCACATCATCGCCAAAGCTTTCAGCCACTGCTCGCTGCATCAACGCGGGGTAGTCCGCACTCCATCGGGTGCCCCCCACCGTGTCCAAATGCAACGCATAGCTGCTGCAAATCGCAAACGGTCGATTGTTTTCAGAATCAACGACAGCGATAACGCCCAACTGATCATCAATCGGACCGGCGACGCGAAGTCGATTCGGATTGGATTCTCCTTGCCAAGTACGAATGCTGCCGTCTTTCATCACCGACCGGCGGTTAAAAGAAACCGGCACGGTCTGAGTTGCATTGCCAGCCAAAAGCTTTGCAGCCCGTTTACTCGATATTGCATCTCCAATCGCACCGACAATCCCATCGATCAAATCTGCCGCGTAAGGAGAACCTGCGTTCCCTTTTTCGTTTTCGTTCAGTTCACCGCGAAGATGCCGAACCAGGTGAGCTTTGTAGTCGGGGGCAGTGTGCGAGTGCGTCGCGGACAGAATGTGGTTCTTGGACGGGATCCCGTGCAACGATTCCGATCTCCGAACCACTTCTTCATACAAATCACGAGTGATTCCAACCAAGTCGCAAACGACCCAAACAACCGTTGTGCCGCCTTGCTCGAACACCACCGCCTTCGCGAAAAGCGGGTCTCGAGTATCGGTCGCCAACCGCTCGTGAAAATAGCCCGACATCGGAAAACCCATCGGTGGAGTGATGTCTCGTTGCGCACTTCCGATCAACAACGACGAAGTCGATGCTGGTTCCGACGCTGGAGCCTTTGGAGTTTTCTCGTCTGCCGTCGCAACTGAGTGATCAAGGCCGCTCCCAACGAAACAGGCGATCAACCAAATGCCGATGAAACGGATTGACCGAACAGATGCATCCAACGGACGAACCATGGTTCTTCCTGTCGTTGTGGGTGGGAATTTGAGGCGGGGACCGGAGTCGGCAGGTGGGTGGGGTTCGTGAACCCGGACACATTGTAGATACTCGCAATCTCAACGACGGACCCGTACGACCTTCGATTCACACAAAATTCAATGCTTTCATCCCTCACTCCAGACCAAATCGCACTGTTGGCAGTGGGAGCGACCGGCATTGGGTTTTCAAAATCTGGCTTCCCAGGCATCAGCATGCTGCATGTCGTGCTATTTGCCTTTGTGTTTGGAGCTTTGGAATCGACCGGTGTCCTGCTTCCGATGCTTGTGGTTGGCGATCTTTGCGCCATCGGATTCTTCGGACGAAAAGCGGATTGGTCACATGTCCGACGATTGCTTCCACCCACGTTGGTGGGCATCTTGATCGCCTGGGCAATGATGGACCGGCTGAATCCTGAATACTTCAAGACACTTGTCGGCGGAATCATCCTGACGCTGACCGCGGTCCAAGCCGCACGGCTACTCAGACCAAAGATGTTCGAGAAATTCCCGCATCAAGTCTGGTTCTCGGTATTCCTCGGGTTGCTCGCAGGTCTAACAACGATGTTGGCCAATGCGGCGGGGCCCGTGGTAGCGCTCTACCTGATCGCTGTTAGCCTGCCAAAGTGGGAGCTGATTGGAACGAGCGCTTGGCTGTTCTTGGTTTTAAACGTTCTGAAGCTCCCCTTGAGCTACAACCTTGGGCTCATCTCACCCGATACATTGTTAGTCGGAGCTGCACTGGCACCGATGATTCCCATTGGAATGTTGTCCGGAAAATGGCTCGTCACACGAGTTTCTCAAACCTGGTTCAACGCCATTCTTCTGGGATTCACGGCCATTGCAGCCGTGCGACTGATGGGTTGGTTTTGATCCGAACGATTTCAACCGCGTTCCTCCGGAATCCGCTTCCTTATGTCGATGGAAACACAATCCACTACCGACTCAGAGCAATCCGAAATGGACATCGAAATCCTTCGAGTCGACTACACGCACGAACCACATCGCCAATCCTTGCTGAGATTGCTTTCGGAATACGCAAACGATCCAGCTATCGGAAGCCCCGGATTGAGCAAACGGGCTCAACAACGTGTTGCCACTGAATTGGCTCAGAGACCCAATGCGGTCTCACTTTTCGCGATGATCAATCATCCCGATCACCGGAGCGAAGCGATTGGATTGGCAAACTGCTTTGAAGTCTTCTCCACCTTTGCCGCCGCTCCCGTTTTGAATGTGCACGATGTTATGGTCAGCGCACCGCATCGGGGAAAAGGAGTTGCCTCGATGCTGATGCAGGCAATCACCGATCTGGCAAACGAAAGAAAATGCTGCAAAGTGACCCTCGAAGTCTACCGCGGTAATCAACCTGCACGTTCGCTGTACTCGAAGAACGGATTCGCCGGAACCGAGTTGAATTCGGAGCTTGGCGAAACGCTTTTTCTATCCAAGCGCCTGATCGGAGACGAATGACAGCCTGTCTAATTGAACCGATCCATTCCACGCTGAAAGAAAACCAATATGCAATACGAACAAGACCCCAATGCGAACACCTGGGCGATGATCTTGCATTTCTCGCAATTCGCTGGATACGTCATCCCAATTGTTGGATTCCTCGCCCCGATCGTGATCTGGCAACTCAAGAAAGAAGAAATCCCATCCCTGGACGCGCACGGGAGCAACGTCACAAACTGGCTAATAACCGAATTCCTCTTCAGCATCCTATGCACGATTCTGATCGTGGTTGGCATCGGGTTCCTAGGCTTCCTGGTACTCGCCGTCTTAAGCTTCGTCTTCCCTATCATCGGTGGCATCAAAGCCAACCAAGGTGAAGTCTGGAAATACCCACTGACAATTCGCTTCGTCTAAACCGGCGATCGGCACAGTTGGAAAAGTAACAGATCACAACCAGGGAAAGCCCTAGGCTTCTTTCAACCAACGATTATCCCGAACGGCTCATCCGGACAAACTTCGATTGATCGACGCAGCCTGAAATCAGCACAAGAGGATTTATCACAGTGGCGAGGTCGCATCAGTGATCCGCTACATTCTGTGCGAGCACGAAAAAACCCTTCCTGGCAGGCGACACGCCAGGAAGGGTCTTCGTAGACCAAAAGGTGATAGAGTCTCGCCCGTAGACGATGTTTTCTGTTGAGTGGTTGCGAGTGTCGTTTCCACGGATTCAGTATTGTCGGTCACCCGACGCTACCTATTTCTAAGAATCCTTAGAAAGGAGGTGATCCAGCCGCAGGTTCCCCTACGGCTACCTTGTTACGACTT
>NZ_DDGH01000040.1:8856-9112 GCF_002337565.1 Rhodopirellula sp. UBA1907
GCTACCTTGTTACGACTTAGTCCCAATTGTCGAGCTGACCTTCGGCACCTGCCTCCCTTGCGGGTTAGCTTGGTGACTTCGGGCCCTCCCAACTTTCGTGGCTTGACGGGCGGTGTGTACANNGGCGAGTTGCAGCCTGCAATCCGAACTGAGGCACGGTTTCTAGGATTTGCTCCACCTCGCGGTATTGCGTCCGTTTGTCCGTGCCATTGTAGGACGTGTGCAGCCCTAGACATAAAGGCCATGAGGACTTGAC
>NZ_DDGH01000040.1:9392-9534 GCF_002337565.1 Rhodopirellula sp. UBA1907
ACAGCCATGCAGCACCTGTGCAAGAGCTCCCCGAAGGGCACTCTCTACTTTCATAGGGATTCTCAAGCATGTCAAGTCTAGGATAAGGTTCTTCGCGTAGCCTCGAATTAAGCCACATCCTCCACCGCTTGTGTGAGCCCCC
>NZ_DDGH01000040.1:12194-19243 GCF_002337565.1 Rhodopirellula sp. UBA1907
TCAACGAGCATTCAGCGACTTGCTGATCAACCCAAAGATGTTGCACCGTCTGGGGCCCGCGGTGGCCAGCGGACGCGGGATGTTTCTGTTTGGATTCCCCGGCAACGGCAAGACATCCATCGCCGAACGAGTGACCGGCGCGTTTGGGAAATACATTTGGATTCCCCGCGCGGTGGACATTGACGGAGACATCCTGCGCGTCTTTGACCCGATGAATCACGAGGCGGTGATGCCCGAAAGCTCCGGCGGATTGCTGAGTTCGGGAAGCTTTGACAAACGCTGGGTACGCATCAAACGGCCGACAATCGTGGCCGGTGGTGAGCTCACAATGGAAATGCTCGAGGTCCTCAACAACACCACCAGCAACATCAGCGAAGCCCCGTTGCAGATGAAAAGCAACTGCGGAACTCTGGTCATTGATGACTTTGGTCGCCAGAAGATGTCCGTCGATCAATTGCTCAACCGTTGGATCATTCCACTCGAAAAACGCTATGACTTTTTGAACATGGCATCGGGTAAGAAGATCCAGGTTCCGTTTGACCAACTGGTGATCTTCAGCACCAACCTGGAACCCAAAGACTTGGTGGACGACGCTTTCCTTCGGCGGATCCCCTATAAGATTGAAGTGGAGAACCCACCTGAAGCCGACTTCCGCAAGCTATTTGAAATCATGTGCAAGGTCACCAAGATTCCTTATAACGCCGAAGCGGTCGACTACTTGGTGAAGACACATTACTTGCCCGTCGATCGTCCTTTCCGCAACTGCCAACCACGAGATTTGCTGCTCCAGGTTCGTAACTACTGTCTCTACAACAACCTCGAAGTGGAGCTCAAAAAGGAGTACTTCGACTTCGCCTGCGACAACTACTTCTCGGTGATGTAACCACCGAATCGGCGGCAAGCTTAACGACGATGCAAGCGGCCTGAACGCCGCGAAGGGACAGGGAAAGCAGCTATACGGTTCTCCGACGGGCCACGCCAGACCGGGGTGCAGGGCAAATCGTGATCGAACCTCCGGCAGCTCGCCCCCAAACCGTTGACCGGCACGATGACTCGCTGGACTCGACCTTGTTGGGCGAGAACTCGCTGGGCCCCGAAAAGGTGGCATCGCACTGAAACACGGCACCACACAGTGAACTCAACTCCCGGGTGCTCAACCACCGCCTCGATCCACCATGGCGTTTCTCTATACGCTTGTCTGTCCACGTCACCCGAGGGCGAGAAACCGGGCCCAGGGCAGCAATCCACCGCCGATCAGCTCGTCCGTGCGAACCGGCGCATTTCCCGAAGGAGACTGCTCGCACCCGATAAATGGGTTTCGATCCTGGTTTGGCGGGCACTCGTTCGCCGGTACAATGGGCATCCCTCCTTCGCTCATTTCACATGAGTCCCGCCCCTCAGTCTGCTTCCGATCATGCCTATCTATTCTCCCTTGCCGCCGATGCCCGAATCTCATCCTTGCTGGAACACAGCCCAAACCAGACGTCAGTTTGCCTTTTGCGGCGTGTTTCTACTGACCTTGCTGTGCTCGCTGCTGCACCCCGGCAGCTCCAACGCCGCAGATGATGCTGAAACAAACGTGATTCGGATGCCGGTCGACGAAGAAGGCTTGGTCGTCGATTTTGAACGGGACATTGCCCCGATCTTCCGAGAACACTGCTTGGAATGCCACGGAGCCGAAGAGGCGAAGGCTGATTTTCGCGTCGACGATCGCGACACCGTGTTCAGCTACGTCTATGGAGAAGATCTCGAATCGAGCTCGATGTACATCGACTACTTGATCAGCGAAGACGACGACATGTTGATGCCACCTCGCAGTCATGGCGGACCACTTGCGCCGGCGGAATTGGCACTGATTCGAATTTGGATCGAAGAAGGTGCCAATTGGCCGGATGAAGCGAACGTCGTTCAGCCCGATCTGGATGGCTCGGGCCAACCGATTGAGTTGGCCGATGGCATCCGCAAAGGCATCGACCCAACCGACGCGGGACTGCTGGCCCGGGTCTGGTCGTTCCAAGGATTCCTTCACCCGGCAACCGTCCACTTCCCCATCGCCCTGTTCTTGGTCGGCGGGTTGTTCGTCGTGCTGGGCTGGAAGTGGCCCGCACTCGGTACACAAGTCCCATTGGTTTGTCTGCTGCTCGGTGCCGCGACAGCGATCGTTGCAACGATGATGGGTTGGTCCTTCTCAGTCGAAAAAGGCTACGGCTCTTGGACAAAGGTCAACTTCGATTCCGAACTGTTTTGGCATCGCTGGTCGGCCATCATCGTAACGGTCCTATCAACCATCTTCGCAATCATTGCTTTGAAATCGCTTCAAAGTGACGATGAAGCGGGACGCCAACGTCTGACAAAAGTCTGGAAAATCGGATTGTTGGTTGTCGCTGGCATGGTCGGTGCAGTGGGTCACCAAGGCGGTGAGTTGACCTACGGAAAAGACTTTTACCCCAAGGCGATCAATATTCTTCTGGGCAAGCCTTGGCCACCGGAGTCAGCTCCCGAGACCGCTCTTGAAAGCGTTACCGAAGAAGAACAGTCGCCCGAGCTGACTTCTGACGCGGTCCCGACCGACTCGACAGTCCGCTTGAACACGTTCGCTATCCCCATCGCCATTCAGTCTCCTCCAGTTCCTTCGCGAGTTTGACGTTGTCCCACGATCCTGCCCCCTCTCAGTCCGTCGGCAAACGCCCTCAGAAAAGCACCAAAACCGTGTCGCGACGCCAAGTGGAATCCGCGGCTGCTGACGCACCTCGGTTCATCAACCGCGAGCTGGCGTGGTTGGAATTCAACGCTCGCGTATTGGATCAGGGGGATGATCCGTCGGTAAGACTTCTGGAACGAGCCAAATTCCTGGCGATCACCAGTTCGAATCTCGACGAGTTCATGATGGTCCGCGTTGGCAGTTTGAAACTGCAGGCGGTGAGCGGAGGTGGACGGCGCGACCCGTCCGGTCGAACCGCGACAGAGCAATTGCAGGCGATTTCGAAACGCTGCCAAGGACACGTCGACCGGCAATACCAATTGCTGCGAAACGAGTTGCTGCCGTTGCTGGGCGAACACAAAATCAATCAAATCGATCCGGCCGAATGCAGCGATCGATTGCTCGCCGCCGCCGAACGCCATTTTCGCGGCGACGTGCTGGCGGTGCTTTCACCGCAAGCACTTCACGATCGACGCTTCCCCATGCTGCCTGGTTTGGGAATCCACTTGTGCGTGCAATTGCGTCCGGGCGATGAGATCGGTCCGCAACAGACCCCACCACCGACCGACTCATTGGACGATCGAGTCCCGTCGAATCTCAAGCGGCCCACCAACTCGGCCAACCACCAGTCCAATTCTGAAACCTCTTCGGCTTCGGAAGACGGTGCAGATCAAACCGAACCCGATACCCAATTCGCGGTGATCCCACTCGGCCGCACGCTTGGGCGTGTGATTCCGCTTCCGATCGAAAAGCCGCCGATTGAGAAGGGCGCGGCTCCCAAAGAAAGCGATGATGCGTCGCCCATCGAGTCGGGCTACTCCTACGCGTTGCTGGAAGACCTGGTCTCACACTTCGTTGACGAGTTCTTTCCCGGTCGCGAAGTGATTCAGTGCAAACCGTTCCGCATCACTCGCAATGCCGACATTGAACTTCGCGAAGACGGCGCGGGTGACTTGCTCGGCGGCATGGAAGAAGTCCTCGAGAGCCGACGTCTGTCCGATGTTGTTCGGTTGGAGATCGACGCAAACGCGAATTCGGAAATTCGCGACTACCTGATCAACAGCTTCAACGTCGATCCTCAATTCGTTTTTGACATCGATGGTCCTCTGGATCTGACGTACTTGTTTGCGCTGCACGGCCTGAAGGGAATGAACACCCTTCGCGACGATGAATGGCCTCCGCAACGCAGCCCAAGAATCGATCCCGCCGAATCCATGTTCACATCGATCTCGGACGGAGACATCATGCTGATGCATCCGTACGAGTCCTTTGATCCGGTGGTCCGATTGTTGGAAGAAGCCTCGGTGGACCCGGATGTTCTGGCCGTCAAGCAGATCCTGTATCGGACCAGTCGCAACAGCCCAATCGTTGCTGCACTGATGCGAGCGGCCGAGCGAGGAAAATACGTCACCGCGATTGTGGAGCTGAAAGCCCGATTCGACGAAGCCCGCAACATCGAATGGGCTCGCGAAATGGAACAGGCCGGCGTGCAGGTCATCTACGGCATTCGTGGATTGAAAACGCACGCGAAAGTTTGCATCATCGTTCGTCGCGAACCTCAGGGTTTGGTGCGATACGTCCACTTCGGAACCGGCAACTACAACGAGGTCACCGCCAACTTGTATGGTGACATCTCGGTGCTGACCTGCGATGAGATCCTTGGAACCGACGCGACGATGTTCTTCAACGCCGTCACGGGAGCCAGCCAACCGCAACCACTTCAACAACTCGGCATGGCGCCACTGACGCTGCGTCGCCAAATCCTGGATTTGATCCAAGGTGAGACCGAACGTTGCCGGCAGGGCCAAAAGGGCGAGATCATCGCCAAGATGAACGCGTTGGTGGACACCGAGGTCATCGATGCGTTGTACTTGGCCAGCCAAGCGGGCGTGAAAATTCGCTTGAACGTCCGTGGCGTTTGCTGTTTGCGACCGGGCGTGCCGGGAATGAGCGAAACGATTGAGGTCGTTTCGATCGTCGACCGGTTCTTGGAACACGCACGAACGTTCTATTTCCGCCATGGTGGCGATCACGAAATGTTCATCAGCAGTGCGGACTGGATGCCTCGCAACTTAGACCGCCGAGTCGAATTGCTTGTGCCCGTGATCGATCCCGCCGCCCGCAAACGCCTTCGGGAAACACTGCAGCTGTATTTCCGCGACAATCAAAACGCGTGGCGGATGCAACCGGACGGAAGTTACCAGCGTTTGAAGCCACGAAAGAACGAAGCCCCCATGCGGGTTCAAGAGACACTGTATCATCAGGTGGTCGAGAATCGAAAAGCGGGCAAGCACGACCCGCAATCGACTTTCGAAACTCATCGTCCTGATTGATCTTGTCTCTGTTTGATCGAACGCATGCCTGCCCCCGAACCGATCATCACGCCCACGCCGTCCATTCAACCGGTCATTCGCAGCCGTGTGCTGCCTCGTGTCTCGTTCCGAATGATGATGGCAATCACGGCGTTGGCCGCCATCCTTGCCGCGATCACGCGAGCGGCGGGCAACGGGGCCGTCTTTGCAAAGGCCACTCTCGCCTTCGTGGGTGTCTTTGTTCTTTTTTTCGCGATGGCCGCCGGCGCTTTTCTGGTTTCGTGGTTGGTCGCTCGATTGACGATCGGGCGCGTCGACCAATCTCGCCAAGGCAGTCCGTTCGCCAAAGACGAATTGCCGCCGCAGTTGCTCAAGCCTCGGGAGAAAGAACTATGAACCGCTCGACGCTTGCACTTTGCTTCACGCTCGCCTTGCTGTTCGTTGGATTGACTGACACCAACGCCTTTGGACAACCACATTCAGGCGAGGGCAGCTTTTGGATCAACGATGGCAACAACGCCACGATCTTCCCACGCGGTCGAATCAATCGACTGGGATATCAAATCAGCGTACGCCTGTCCGCGCCAGACATCCCCGAAACGCAGCGTGTCGAAATTGAGTTCACTTCGACAGGCGGTCCCACCACGGCAGACCACAACTTCACCTTGGTGCTCGCACCTCGCGGAAACGGGCACAGTCCACCGCAGTCGGCCTTGGAGGTGGAAATTCCATTCCGGATTCCCGAGAACTCCACCCAGCAAACAATCATCCGACATGTCCCCAAGACTTCTTACGGAGATTTGTACGATGCATCCATCCTGGAAGACGGCCGCGCGATCACTGACATCCCTAACGAGATCGGTAAAGCACTGCAGCGTTACACGGCGGTGGAAAAGGCCATGCGTGACGAACTCCGTTGGCGATTGATTTGGGTCAACTCCGATGAAGACATGGAGTTGCGAGACGACTCGTTGCAGACGTTGGTCGACTCTACGTTTGACATGCAATGGGAAGGCGAATCGTTTTACTCCGAAATGTCACAGGTCGATGAAAACGGAAACGTCAATCAAAATTTCATCGCTGTGCAATCGCACTCCGCCAATGAGATGCCGCTCGACTGGCGGTCGTTGCTTCCGTTCGATGCGATCGTCTTTCATCGTGAAGACTACGTAAAATATCAATCCGAAAAACCACCGTGGTGGAAACCATTCATGCGGTGGGTTCATGGTGGCGGCGTGGTTCTGATCCGAGGCACCCTGCCTGATCAAATCAACGATACGAAGATGATCAGCAGCTCTTCATCCACTTTGGATGCAGCCACCATTGATGCCATTGCAACGACGGCATCGCAGACGTTTCGCACGGAGGCGGGGAACATGGCCGTCCAGTGGGAACGCGCCAACGCAATCAACATGCAGCTAGACGAACTGGGCGCCGGCGAAGTCGAAATCAATGCCATCGAAAAGTTTCGTCGCTCGGTGGTGAACGCCTATAACAACAACAACAAGAAGATCAATCAGCTGGGCACCGAAAAAGGCATGATGGTGTTTGCGTCCGAGGGGGGGCTGATCGTTCAACTGCCAGCTCGCAATTCCGACGAACCAATCAACATGCTGGATTGGCGGACGACCAAATCCATGCTCGGTTTTCATGCCTATCGAACACTCCGCCGCGGCGTCGACCCCATGATTGGCACCCAGCGTTTCTTCGAATGGATGATCCCTGGCGTCTCCCAACCTCCGGTTTACACCTTCATGGGATTCCTGGGACTGTTTGTTGTCTTGGTCGGACCGGTGGCTTACCGCAAAACAACCAAGAGCGGACGCAGCTACCTGATGTTCTTGATCGCCCCCGTGCTCGCCGTCGCCACGACCGTCGCAATGATGGGATACGGAATCATTGCCGACGGTTTTGGCACTCGATTGCGAGCCCGACAAATCACTTGGGTCAACGCCGACGGCGACGCGATGTCTCGGACCCGCTCGACCTACTTCGCTGGAATCCGACCATCCAACGGCTTGCGGTTCCCGGGCGAC
>NZ_DDGH01000040.1:19454-31631 GCF_002337565.1 Rhodopirellula sp. UBA1907
CGCGGTTCCCGGGCGACGCGTCAGTCACGCTGCTTTTGGACAATGAAGAAACCAGCTGGGAAGACCGAATCCAGCAACGGTTCGATCCACGCGGACGAGTCGTCGTCACCGAAGATGAAATTCGTTTATCGAGCCGCTTGCTTCCCAGTCGTCAACAACGCCAGTTCGTGGTCGAACAACCCCGCGACCAATTTGGCACGGTCCGCATCACGAAATCTGAACCAGAAGCCGTCAAACGAGTCAGCGTGGAAGTCAAGAACGATTGCGAGCTGAACCTGCAGGGGATCTTGGTCCGCGATCAAGACGGAATGTTCTTCATGGCCGAAGACGTGAGCCCAGGCGAGACAGCTCGTGCCGAACTACTGACCATGCTCGAAGCTTCGAAGTTGATGGGCGATTGGTACAAACGCCAATGGTTGGTGAACTCGAAAACGAACCGTCAATCCGATACGGCAGATCGACAAATGCGACGTCGCATGATGAGTGAGACTTTCGATGTCATCAACAAAGTTCGATCGACTCTCGCGATGACGTCCGCTCCGTCCGACGGCGTGTTTGAGTACGAGCTTCAACAACGCATGCAGCTGGGCAAATCATTGCCCAATCGCTCTTACATCGCGCTTGCTGATTTGTCCAACGACGTCCCCGCGATCGATGGCATCTCCATCGAAAACAGCATCCACTTCGTGATGGGAGACCTGCCATGAGCACGACTTCGCAAGAATCTCAATCGGCGGCTCAACCGACCGGCACGGCGACCCGCAACCAGGTCTCAGCCGGAGTCCACGCGGGCACAGCGGATTGCATCGAACTCCGCCGATTGCATCGCTATTTTGGCAAAACCCATGCGGTCCATGACATCTCGTTCTCGGTTCGCCGAGGACATGTGTTTGGCTACATCGGCCCCAATGGTGCTGGCAAAACAACATCGATGCGAATCCTCGCGACGTTGGATTTGCCCAGTTTTGGCGATGCGTTTGTTGACGGATTTTCGGTCGTCAATGATCCCGAATTGGTCCGTAGCCGGCTCGGTTTCATGCCCGACAGCTTTGGCACTTATCGCGACGTCAACTGTGAAGAGTACCTGGACTTCTTCGCTCGTGCCTACGGTTTGACCGGCCGTGATCGTACACGTCGTTTGCGTGAAGTGCTGGAATTCACCGGCACGATGGGCATGAAAGACAAACCAATTCGTGGCTTGAGCAAAGGCATGAAGCAACGCCTATGTCTCGGACGAGCCCTGGTCCACGACCCCGCCGTTTTGATTCTGGATGAGCCCGCAGCCGGACTGGATCCTCGCGCCCGGATTCAGCTGCGACAAATGATTCGACAATTGGCCAATCGCGGCAAAACCGTTTTGATCAGCAGCCACATCCTGACGGAACTCGCAGAGATGTGTGACAGTGTCGGCATCATCGAACAAGGTCAACTGTTGGCGACGGGCAGCGTTGAAGACATCCAACGTCAACGAGCGCAACACCGCGAACTCACACTGCGAGTGCTCGAACGTGCAAACGACGCCGCCGATCTGATTCGCAACCACCTGGCCGAAAACTCTTCCAAATCAAACGGCGCTCCCGTCGAAAATCAGTCTTCCGAAACCGACGAACAATCCTTGCCGCCCGCATCCCAAGTCGTCGTTGATGGCGAACTGGTACGCTTTGAATTCGAAGGCGACGTTCGCGATCAAGCCAATCTGATTGCTTGGCTGGTCGGACAAGGCTTCCTCATCGCCGAAGTTGCCGCTCACAAGAAAAGCCTCGAGGACGTTTTCCTGCAGGTCACCGAGGGATTGGTTCAATGAGCGACTTCTTTACTCCGCCCAAACCCGTCACTCCCCTGCCCTCGCCCGAGTCCACCGCTCGACAGAGCGAGGAGTTCGCCGCGAGACTTCGCAAACGTGCCAAACACCTTCGTCGTTGGCCCACGAAACAAGACATCACGTGCTTCCGGCTTTACGAACGCGACGTCCCCGAGGTGCCTTTGGTTGTCGATCGATACGAAGACCATTTGCACATTGGTGAATTCGAACGTCCCCACGATCGCAGCGACGATGAGCACACCGTGTGGCTGGAACACATGGTCAAGGTCGCTGCCAAAACACTGGACGTGCCACGTTCCAAGGTCTTCTTCAAACAACGCAAACGCCAACGCGGAACGGCCCAGCACGAAACCGTGGCGAGCCGACACTACCAGATCGAAGCCAAAGAAGGCGGCTTGAAATTTCAGGTCAACTTGTCGGACTACATCGACACCGGTTTGTTTCTCGATCACCGCATCACCAGATCGATGGTTCGTGATGAAGTCGCCGGCAAACGATTCCTCAATCTGTTCGCCTACACGGGCTCGTTCACGGTTTATGCCGCTGATGGTGCGGCCGCATCCACGACCACGGTGGATTTGTCGAACACATATTTAACTTGGGCGAAAGAAAACATGCGTCTGAACGGGTTCGAAAGCGACTCGCACGAATACATTGCTGAAGACGCGATGACGTTTATCAAGAACCTTCCCGCCACCGCAGTTTTCGATGTAGCCGTCGTCGATCCTCCCACCTTCAGTAATAGCAAACGCACTCAAAAAGACTGGGTCGTGCAAGACGATTACAAGGATCTGATTCAGCAAACTCTCAAACACATCGCTCGAGACGGTGTCGTTTACTTCTCAACCAATTTCCGACAATTCCAAATGGACGAATCCGCTTTCCCGGGTGCCAAAGTCCACGAAATCAGCCGGCAAACCGTGCCCGAAGACTTCCGCAATCGACGCATTCACCGGTGCTGGCGAATCACGCGAACCAACTGACGGAGACCGTCACCGGCCAACAATATCCTCGCCTCCGTCTTTCGTTACCAATGCTTCCAAGAGACCAACTTCGATGGAATTGGTGATGAACTTGACGGCACCGTCGCCAAAAACAATGTGTCCTCCGCCCTGGTGAGAATCGTCTTCAGAAAGTTCCAGCAAAGTTTGCATATCTATGTCTTCGGGGCTCATCCAATGAACCTCATTTTGATGTTCGGTTTCGACAAACAAGATGGTGCTGGCCAAACCATCGGTCGCCTGACCGAACTTGGTTGAGATCGCCCCCTCGAACATGCCCGAAGGATCCACAACTGCAACGTAGGAGGTCATCAACGGATCGCCCACCTTGGAAGGACAGGCATAGGCAGACACCGCGGTCGATGCCACCACCGTGTTCTCAGGTGCGTCCCAAGGTTTGGACAAATCAATCTGCTGATACAAAGCGTTCTGCCCCATGAAAGGCAGAATCGCTACCCGCCAACTGTGCAGTTTGTTGCCATTTTCATCGACCGAGTACGCGGGCGGCAATTGATTGTAAGCGGAATGGTAATTGTGCAACGCCAGCCCGATCTGCTTCATGTTGTTGCTGCAACTCATTCGGCGAGCCGCCTCACGTGCTGCCTGCACCGCAGGAAGCGTGATTCCCACCACGATGCCACCGCAGACAAGCAATCCCACGAACGCGAGCCCTAAGAGAGGAGCGATCACGCACCCAGAATTGAAACCGCTCTGTCCCACCACTTGCGCCTCAACTGGCGCCGTTTCAGCGTAGGGATTTTCAGAAACGAGTGGATCAGGCGAATCGGACATGGTGATCTCGTTGTGGAAGAACGGGCAAGCACCCCAAATTGACGAGCGTCCTCATCTTACCCTTCTCGCGAGCGGTGTGCTGAACGAGGGAGCATCGGCGTGAACCACCTCGCGACGGAGCAAAACCCGGTATCATTCAGGACGCAAATTTTCCTTTTCTTCGATTGAACATCGCATGAGCACCGCATCAATATCGGAACCGAGTGCATCCCTTCGCGAGAACTCCGCGTCGTGGTTGCTGCGTTTGGATGAGTGGGCCGCTCGGACGGGCGACAAACTCAATCCGATTCTGATCAAAGAAACTCGCCAAGCTCTCAAGAGCCGGCAGTTCGTTGTCACGTTCTCGGTGCTGTTGGTCGCCGCGTTTGCTTGGACTGTGATCGGCAGCCTGATGCTGATGCCCCAGATCTACACGTCGCCGTCGGCACCTCGATTGTTAATTGGCTACTACTTCGTGCTCGCCGTGCCGATGCTGTTGATCGTCCCGCTAGCAGCCTACCGATCTCTCGAAGCAGAAATCGATGACGGGACGCTAGAACTGCTTTCAATCACTTCGCTGAGTGCCTGGCAAATCGTGATGGGCAAACTGGCCAGTGCGTCGCTGCAAATGATGCTGTACCTGATCACGCTGTTTCCCTGCGTGGCTTACGCTTACACCCTGCGCGGCATCGACTTGCCCACGGTGGGATTGATCATGACGATGCTGATTGCCAGCGGCTTACTGCTAACCGTCGTCGCCTTGTCGTTTGCGCCGCTCGCTCGCGGTCGCACCGGACGCATCTCAACGTTGCTCGTGGTGTTGATGGTATTGTTGCTTTGCGAGTACTTGGTTGGTGCCGGTGCGGTGGCACTGATTCTCTATGGCAATCCGCTCAACGCCGGTTGGACGTCGTTCCTTTTGGTCGGCAGCCTGCTCACCGCGATTTGCTTCAGCCATCTGCTGCTGACAACCACCGCCGCGCAGCTCACTCCCGAAAGCGAAAATCGATCCAGTGGAATTCGTTGGTCGATTTTGGTTCTCACCGCGACCTTGATCGGGTTGGCAACCTTCACGATGGAGTGGAACCCGGGCGATTCCCAAGAAGGATTGATCCTGTGGTTTCCGGTTGCGATGATTCTGGCAGGAGTCTGGACCGGAGCGGGAGCCATGATGGCGGCGGAATCCAGCAGCCTGACGCCGCGAATCCAACGGGAACTACCCGGCAACTTCCTCAGCCGGTTGACGCTCACGTTTCTGACGCCCGGGCCCGCAACGGGTTTGGTATTTGCCAGCTTGGGCTCGATCCTCGTTGCAGCCGTGTTGCTGGCCGCTGCCTACCGAGCCGAATCAGTTGTGGGAACGCCGATGCCTGGCGGTGCGATGACATCCCTTTATCACTTGGTCATCGCCTACACGTCTTACCTGGTGATCTTTTTGTTCTGCGTTCGTTGGATCGTCGCGCTGGTCCGAATCAACAACAACCCGCGAGTCGAAATTGGTTTGGCCGCCTTCATCGTGGTCGCCGTCCTTGCCGCACTGGTTCCCTACGCGATTGGACTGCACCTGAACGACTATCGCCAATACGACTATTCGGCGTGGCAAATCACCAACTGGGTTTGGACCATTGGCATGATCATCGATCGAAGCGTGTCCGATCTTTTGATTGGTGCCTTGGGTATTTGCGGCCTGATCGCTCTGTTGCTGTCAATCGCCACCGTTGGTCGACGTTCACTGGCAATCAAGACCGCGACTCCCGAAGCCGTCTTGGCTGCCCGGGAAAAGAAGTGAGCATAAGGTTCGTCCTGACGAAGTTCCGAGTTAAACCAACGTGAGGTCCAATCAGATGCAGTACTCGGTCGTGTCCGGACTGGATACGGCGACGGGCTCTTGATGCAGGATGGACTGAGCGACCAAGTACGCTTGCTGCCGCAGTTCAGGAACGGCGATGCTCTCCCACAACGTGCCCTTCAGAATCGGACCGATCGCGTACATGAATGGCGTCGGCGTGTCGTCTTTCCCAACCACGGTGAAGTCGTCCGTCACTGCGATTCCCATGTCCATCTCATCCGGTTGAGCCAAACCTCGCTCGAACAAGTTGCGATACAACGGCAATGCCGAATCAGAGAACCGAGACTTGGGCCCCGTGCAATTGATCACCAAATCGCCTTCGATTCGATCGGACGATCCGTCTCGGTTGACCATTTGAATCTCGATCCCGTGCTCACCCGACGCCAGCGATTCAATCGTTGCGGGCGTGATGGTCAACTGACCACAGTCGAGAGCATCCGTGATGGCATCGTGAATGGGTCCCGCGATGCGGTGGCGAATCACATTCCAATCCGCCGAATACTTCTTCAGGAACAACGTGCGTTCCTCCAGCGACAATGCTTTCCACAACTGTTGCGTTCGACCTCGCAACTTGTCGACCGCGATCGCCGGGTTTTGACTGACGCCACGCAGTCGCTCACAATCGGAGCGAATCAATTTCACCAGCTCTTTCAGCGAACGCGTTTGTCCATCATCCGGGACCGCATGCGGCCATTCGATGCCTCGGAAATGACGTTGCGGCAACATGCCATTTCGCGAAATCGCGGTGATCTTTCCGTTCCAGCCTTTGTTGCGAAGCGTCACGATCACATCGACCGCGGTCAGCCCCGTCCCCAGGATTACGATGTGCTGGTCTTCACTTGGAAGGTTCTCGTGCCAGTCCTTCCATGGATTGCCACAATAGCGTCGGTCGTTGGCGAGCTTCTTCGCACCGGGCAAACCAGCCGGCGGTTGGTTGCCGGTCGCCAGCAAAATCGATTCCGCTTCGATCGGCTCACCCTTTTCCAGCATCACCACGCCGCCCTGGTTCGAACCAGGCTCAACGCCACGCGGAATGACATCCACGGCAGAATCTTCCACAACTTCGCACTGCACATGCGATCGAGGGTCGGCCGTTCCCAAGTAGTGCGCCGCCATCCCACGGATGTAATCACCAAAGATTCGACGAGGAATGAACGTCTCACGAAGCGTGTGGTCATCGATCGCATCGAATTCCGAGCGTGAACGCAGCCACTCGAAAAAGTGTGTCGGTTGATCCGGGAACGCGGACATATTCCGAGCGGCGACATTCAACAGATGCTCGCCGCGTGTCGTTCCATACGCGGTCCCCCGACCGAATGGACGTCCGGAGTTGACGATTACAACTCGCTGAGGTGACGTGGCGAAGCGGGCAAGGTTGACGGCGGCCAGCGTTCCGCTGAATCCACCACCGATAATGGCCGTGGTTGGCATGACGACAAATCGATTGAAAAGGAGTGAGCGTGAGGTGTCTGATCGACACACGCGGTTAGCAAGAAGTTTGCGGGGAGGCTGGATATCACCCTCTGGCAAATCGATGGGAAACCGAATGCATAAGAGCTTGATACGCAAATACTTTATCGGTAAAGTATTCGTGCGTCAACTGATCTTTCCTTCCGCTGCCTTTGCAAACTTCCCTTCGGCTTCACCGATGAACGATCTGTCCAAAGAACTTCACCGCTGCCAACCTTTCGCGAGCATTGATCAAGAAGCCGTTCTCAGTCTCGTGCGCACTGGCGACCAACTCGACAATCATTTGGCACGTTTCTTCCGACAACACGACATGACCTTCTCGCAGTACAACCTGCTTCGGATCTTGGACATGGAGGATCGACCGTTGACGTGCAGCGAAATTGGCGAGCGTTTGGTCCAAGTCGTTCCAGCCGTCACGGCGATCGTTGATCGACTGCTCAAACGCGATCTCGTCACGCGAGAACGATCCGAAACCGATCGCCGCACGGTCTATGTTGCGATCACCAAGGAAGGTCGCAAACTGGTCACACCCATCGTTGAACATCTTCGCGAACTCGAACACGAAGTCATGAGCGAGCTGAAACGCCGCGAACAAAAGGAACTGATCCGACTGCTGCAACTGGTGCGAACCAGCATGAACAAAGCGGTTGAACGCCGCACCAGCGAATCGCTTTCCAGTTCCGGCCTCTGATACCGCTCAGCATCGCGCTTCCCTTTCTCCTTATCGTTTCCCCTCCCCTCCCACCTGCCTCTCCCGCCAATGAACTCCAACACACCTTCCACCGAAAACAGCGACACTGAACTCGCTGGTGACGACTCCACCCTCGCCACCCCACCTCCGCGGCCGAGTCTTTGGAAAGACATGACGACCAACGAAGACTGGTGGGCAATTTGGTGCGCCGCGTTGCTGCTGCTGATCGCCTTCGCGGCAGTCTGGATCGGCCAACCCGAGGGCCTTAGCGAAAGCATCGCGGCGGGCGAATCGGTGAGCGTAACCAGCCCGCTCAAGCCTTACCTTGCCAAACCCGGCAAGTGGACCGACAACCCGCTCGATGCCATCTCATCGAGCTGGCAGGGCATCCTTGGCGTCTTTCTCGTCATTTCGGCCCTCTTCGCCTTCGCCAACCAAATGCGAGGCAAATCCGCCTCGGCATTCTTGGCTGCTTTCCCTGTCGTATTCCTATTGGCAACGCTGGCTTATTGGATGTCAGGCCAAAGTGTGGTCAAAGCCTACAACCTTGAATACGCGTTATGGGCCTTGCTGGTCGGATTGATCATCAGCAATACCGTCGGCACACCTGACTTCCTACGCCCTGCAATTTCAACCGAGTTTTTCATCAAGACCGGCTTGGTTTTGCTTGGTGCCGAAGTCCTGATGAGCCGCTTGCTGGCGTTGGGATTGCCCGGCGTGTTCGTTGCCTGGTTGGTCACTCCCGTTGTCTTGATCACGACGTATTGGTTCGGCCAAAAGATCCTGAAGATCAAATCCAAATCACTCAACATGGTGATCTCGGCTGACATGTCCGTGTGCGGTGTTTCTGCTGCGATCGCGACAGCAGCGGCGTGTAAAGCCAAGAAAGAAGAACTGTCTCTTTCGATCGGTTTGTCGCTTGGTTTCACCGTCATCATGATGGCAGTGATGCCGGCTGTGATCACCGCCATGGGAATTGACCCTATCCTCGGCGGTGCATGGTTGGGCGGCACGATTGACTCCACCGGTGCCGTGGCAGCCGCCGGCGCGGTGTTGGGTGACGAAGCACTCGAGGTCGCCGCCACGGTCAAGATGATTCAAAACATTTTGATCGGCGTGACCGCGTTCTGCGTGGCCATCTACTGGGTCACGTTTGTCGAACGAGATCCGGCCGGCCCAAGGATCGGGATCTCCGAAATCTGGTATCGCTTCCCAAAATTCGTGCTCGGTTTCGTCTCGATGTCGATCCTGTTTTCAATCCTGTATTCCTACATGACCAACGGTCCCGAACTCATCAATGCGATGATCGGCGGCTCCACCAAAACGCTTCGTGGATGGTTCTTCTGCCTCGCGTTCGTCAGCATCGGACTGGAAACCAATTTCCGGCAATTGCTGCCACAACTGAAGGGCGGCAAGCCGCTTGTCCTGTACGTGTGCGGTCAATCACTCAACTTGGTTTTAACGTTGGTCGTCGCCTACTTGATGTTCAAAGTCGTCTTTGCCGACACGGTGGCTCCATGAGCGTCAACGAACGTTGCTACCGAATCGGTGCATTTGCCGGACTGATCGCATTGCTTTCGGTCATTTGGCTGGTAGTCCTTCCCACTTATGCTCGCCAGCCCAAAATGCAGCAGCATTTGAAATGGCTCGACGACCAAGGCATCGATCCCAGTGCGATGTACTACACCGAACTGGAGGTCATGGAAGACATCCTCGCCAAGCAACGGCTGGCAGAACTTCGCCAGAAGAGCGACGGTTCCAGCCGATAGCTTTGCCATCGTGGCAAGAAATCAAACAAAGGCCGAACCTTCATGGCTCGGCCTTTGTCTCTCCGGCCGTATCGCAATGAAGCCGATCTTCAATGCCACCGACGCTTGCAACCATCCACGGAATGAATCCAGTGATACGCAGCTACGAATCCACCGACCTAGACGAATTGCTGGACGTTTGGACGTCAGCCTCAAAAGTGGCTCATCCATTTCTTAGCCCCGAGTTTCTCGCTCAAGAACGCGAAAACATTCCGGCGATCTATCTGCCCAATGCGGAAACTTGGGTCTACGAATTGGACGGGGCCGTTGTCGGATTCATCGCCTTGCTAGGCAACGAAGTCGGCGCGATCTTCGTTGATCCAACGTATCAAAAACGCGGGATTGGCCGACAATTGATGGACCACGCCGTTTTGGTTCGCGGTGACTTGGAACTGGATGTGTTTGTCGACAACCCTATCGGCCGCGGCTTTTACGAACACTACGGCTTCGTCTCACTGGAGCAGAAGCTCCACGAGCCATCCGGACACTCCGTCTTTCGTCTGCGATACGAAACCGCTTCGACCGCTTGACGCAAGTTACTTCTAAGCGATCGCATCAATCGCCCTGGCCAAACAAGTCTTTCAGTCCAAGTGGCCCATTTTCCCCGCTTGGTAGTCCGCGATGGCGGCTCGGATTTCTTCGCGAGTGTTCATCACGAATGGCCCCTGCCCCACAACGGGCTCGCCAAGTGGTTCGCCGGTCATCAACAAGACGCGGGATTCAGACTTCGCTTCCAAAACCACTGCGTCGCCAGAGCGTTCCAACAACGCTAGCTCAACCGCTTGGATTGAACTCTCGTTGACTTGGACCTTTCCTCTTTGAACGATCACAACGCACGTGTGTCCAGAGGGAACCGTCAGCGTTGTCGCTGCTTTGCCGGTGAGCTGAACATCCCACAAGTTGATGGGTGAGAACGTACTGGCCGGCCCCTCCGCATCCCCAAATTGCCCCGCAATCACACGAACCGTTCCGGCATCGTCTGGCAACACAACTCGAGGGAACTGGTCGTCACGCAGATCTTGATACTTCGGCGGTGCGGTCTTGTCGGTCGATCGCAGGTTCACCCATAGCTGAACCATCTCCAAAGTCCCGCCTTCGTTCGCGAACCGACGACTGTGGAATTCTTCGTGTACGACGCCAGAGGCCGCCGTCATCCACTGCACATCGCCGGGGCCGATTGCACCTCGGCTGCCACTGGAATCTCGGTGCTCGAGTTCACCCTGGTAGAGAATCGTCACGGTCTCGAAACCACGATGTGGATGTTCACCCACACCGCGTTTCGCTTCGTCGGGTGCAAAGTCATGCGGCCCGGCATAGTCCAGCAACAAGAACGGATCGAACTCGTTCCCACTGGAATACGAGAACAAACTTCGAACCGGGAAACCATCGCCCACCCAGTGTTGCGGTACGTCCCGAATGACTCGCTGAACCGTTTTCATTGCACTTACCCCGCGTGAGAGTTCCGAACTCCTCTCCTTCTACGCCAGATCCGACGCGGCAACAAGCGTCCGAATTTACTCAGGTGAAGTCACCTCGCTCGTTGCCTTCATCGTCGTATCGAATGAACGCAAAGTACACGAACGACACCGGCAGGCACGGCAGCAGTAGCAGGTAGTACCAGGAAATAAAGAACGCAAACGCGAAAATGATCGATACAAAAATCATCCAGACGATTTTCGTGTCACGCCATAAACCTCGAAACTGTTCCATCGATTCACTTCGTTTGCTTGGCGTTGGTGGGGAGCTTCCGCCAGCCAATCCGGCTGGTCTGCAATTCCGATGATCAATTTGCCAAGGGTGACATCGGGTAGAGCATCTCTTTTTCTACATTCAAATCGATCGCGATACGACTGCGATGCGAGCAACACGTCCGATAAACCAATCCACTGCGCCGCCGCAAAAACGATTCGCGTCAAGACATTATGCCTTCCAAAGACGTGAATGGGCATGCGTGGTCATTCGGATGCGACGTTCTGTCCCGAACCTCAAAGCAAATGCATTGACTTTGGACCGGACACTTCAAACGTATCGCCAAATCGAGCCAGCAACCGCCAACCTCTTTTCAAAGATGACGTCGCACCACAAACGTTGGCGTTCCGGCGACGAATGCGAAACAAAACCTGCTGGGTGGAGATCCTACGTAGACCGACAAAAGGATTCCCAATTCCATATCGTTTAACAGTCTTTGCCCACAGCGTCAGGACTTCGCATCACCGACTCGAGGACGAACGTGCGCGTTCAAATCGATCGACTTGGAAAAAACAACTCACCTCGCATGAAATCTCAGTGAACCCAGTTGAACGAGCTGGGTGATTCGCGAAGAATGACGCGGGTTGCCAAATGCACCCTTCTCTGTCCCGACTTCTTTCGGAGCCAACCGATGTCCGTTGTTTCAAGACTCGTGCTCATAGCGGCAGCTGTCCTGCCCGCACTGTCGCTGCAAGCCCAAGACAAGCCCAACATCGTCGTCATTTGGGGTGACGACATCGGCGTGCACAACATCAGCGCCTACAACCATGGTGTGATGGGTTATAAGACGCCCAGCATCGATAGCCTCGCCAAAGAAGGCGCGATGTTCACCGATGCTTATGCTCAACAAAGCTGCACCGCTGGACGAGCCTCCTTCATCCTTGGCCAGCACCCATTCCGCACTGGATTGCTGACCATCGGCATGCCAGGAAGTGAACACGGGATTCCCGATTGGACACCAACCATCGCCGATGTGTTGAAAGAGCAAGGCTACACCACCGGCCAATTCGGAAAGT
>NZ_DDGH01000040.1:31814-59366 GCF_002337565.1 Rhodopirellula sp. UBA1907
AATTCGGAAAGAACCACCTGGGCGACCGAGACAAGCACTTGCCCACCAATCACGGATTCGATGAATTCTTCGGCAACCTCTATCACCTCAATGCCGAAGAGGAACCCGAAACTTACTACTATCCAAAAGATCCTGAGTTCCGGAAAAAGTATGGACCTCGCGGGGTCATCCATTCCTTCGCCGATGGTCGCTTGGAAGACACCGGTCCCCTCACCAAAAAACGCATGGAAACGATCGACGAAGAAGTCCACACCAAAGCCATGGACTTCCTCGAACGAGCAACAAAATCAGAGAAGCCAGCTTTCCTTTGGTACAACTCGACTCGCATGCACGTGTGGACTCACCTGAAGAAAGAATCGCAAGGCCGAACCGGCATTGGGCTGTATCCAGACGGAATGGTCGAGCATGACGACTATGTCGGCAAAGTGCTCCAGAAGATCAAAGATCTCGGCATCGAAGACAACACGATCGTGGTCTATAGCACCGACAACGGAGCTGAAACATTCAGTTGGCCCGATGGAGGCATCACGCCTTTCCATGGCGAAAAAGGCACAACCTGGGAAGGCGGTTTCCGCGTCCCATTGTTGGTCAAATGGCCCGGCGTGATCGAGCCTGGCACGGTCTACAACGACATCATTTCGCAAGAAGATTGGATGCCCACTTTCGCAGCCGCGGCGGGTGAGCCCGACTTGGTCGAAAAGATGAAGAAGGGCTACAACGCGAACGGAAAAGAATTTAAGGTTCACCCGGACGGCTACAACTTCTTGCCATACTTCAAGGGCGAAGCCGAAGAGAGCCCGCGCAAAGAGATCTACTACTTTGGTCAAGGCGGCGACCTGAACGCGGTGCGAGTCCAGAACTGGAAGATCCACTTCGCGACCGTCAACGGCAATATTGCCACCGGCACGCGCGAGATCCCGGGCTGGCCGTTGATCATCAACCTTCGCGCCGACCCGTATGAAAAGATGTGGAAAGAAGGCACGCTTGGTTACTTCCGTTGGTACGCCGACAACATGTGGACCTTCGTCCCCGTGCAGAACTACATCCAACAATTCATGGCGACCATTCCGAAATACCCGTGGCAAGCGGGATCCAGCCTGAACGCGGCCGGCATCAACTATCAAACGTTGAAAGCCCAAGAGTGGATCAAGAAACTCGAACAAGTTTCTCCGCCACGTAATTAGGTCGGCTCTCGTTGATCAGGCTCGGCTGAACATCATCCGCTGAGCTGCGAAACTCTGCATCAACGGCCTCAACCCAATCCTGGGGCGAGGCCGTTTTCTATGGCATCCACACCACGACGTTGCGATGTGCAAGCGAGGCCATTACAAACAATCCTTCCTCTTCTCCACTGGAACAATTGCATGACGCCGCGGGAAACAATCGAGCAGATCTCCAACGCGATGAACGCGGCCGTCATTGGTCAGCAACCTGTGGTGGAACGAATTTTGGTCGCCTTGCTGGCCAAAGGTCATGTCCTGATGGAAGGCTTGCCCGGCACCGCAAAAACTCGCTCCGTCAAAACGCTGTCCAAACTGGTCGACAGCCAATTCGGACGCATTCAGTTCACGCCCGACTTGCTGCCATCGGACGTCACGGGATCGGAAATCTATCGCGAACAAAATGGCACATTTGAATTTCAAGAAGGACCGATCTTCGGCAACTTGATTTTGGCCGACGAAATCAACCGGGCACCCGCCAAAGTGCAATCGGCTCTGCTGGAGGCAATGGAAGAACGGCAGGTCACGGTTGCATCGCAAACCCACACGCTGCCGGAACTGTTCATGGTGCTGGCGACCCAGAACCCGATTGAGCAGGAAGGGACTTATCCACTGCCCGAGGCGCAAATGGATCGCTTCATGCTGTACGTGCGAGTGGACTACCCCGAGGACGCGGACGAAGCATCGATTTTGAAACTCGTCCGCGGCGAAAAGACCGGTGCAACCTCCGCGGCAACCGAAGCGATCTCGCAGCAATTGATCTTTGACGCACAGAAAGAAGTCGGCACCATCCACGTCGCCGAATCGGCTGAAAAGTACATCGTCGATTTGGTCATGGCGACACGTCACCCGGATCGCTACGAAGGCGATCTTCCCAAGTGGATTCGGCTCGGTGCCAGCCCTCGAGGAACGCTGGCACTGGATGCCGCGGCACGAGCCCATGCATGGTTGGCCGGTCAAGACTTCGTTTCTCCCGACAACATTCGTGCGATGGCTCCGGCCTGCTTGGCTCACCGAGTCCACCTGACCTACGAAGCCGAAGCCGCCGGTGTGACACGCACCGACGTGATCGATGCTTTGTTGAAGAACGTGGTTCCAGTCTGAATCGAGTTTGCTTTCGAATGCCCGCTTTGAACGAAGGCTGCCCATGTCCGCCCGAGTCACTGTCACATTTCAAGATCTGCTTCAATGCAAAGCGGATGCGCGCGGGTTCTCACTCCAACCGCGCCAACCCGTTGGTTCCCTGCTAGCCGGACGCCACGCATCGCGTCTTCGCGGTCGCGGATTGTCATTTGAAGAGCTTCGCCAATACCGACAGGGCGACGACATTCGTCAAATGGATTGGAAAGCGACCGCTCGCCTGCGATCGCCACACATCCGTGTTTACAGCGAAGAACGCGAACGCCCGGTTTTGCTGCTGATCGACCAACGCACGCCGATGTTCTTTGGAAGCCAACGAGCAATGAAATCCGTCGCCGCGGCGGAGTTGGCCGCGATCGGTGCATGGCGTTCACTTGCCAGCGGTGATCGAGTCGGTGGGCTGATCTTCAATGACACCGAAATCGCCGAAGTTCGGCCTCACCGCAGCCAGACTCGCGTGCTCAACCTGCTGCATCAAATCGTCCGACTGAATCAAGAACTGGCTGTGCCGACGGCAACGTCCGCATCGCAGCCATCCAGTTCGGCGGTGACCTTGAATCACGTTCTCGAAAACGCATCCCGAATCGCTCGCCATGACCACTTGGTGATCTTGATCAGCGACCTCGACGGCGCAGACGAAGAAACCACTCGCCTTGTGACTCGGATTGCGGCACACAACGACCTTTTGGTGACCGCCGTCTACGATCCGCTCGGCATTCGCCTGACTGGTGCCCCTGGAATGCTGGCCAGTCACCGCGGACGCACTTGGGAACTTCCCGATCGAGCCTCCTTCCCCGATGACTTCCAAGAAGCGTTCGGGAAAGTCCTCACGCATTGGCGAAGCGTCTTTCGATCGTTGCAAATTCCGCTGATGCCGCTTTCCACCGCGCGGCCCGTTGCCGAACAAGTCCGTGTTCTCTTTGGCAATACAGCGTGATGAACACCAGCGACCCAACCAGCCTTGATCGCCTGAACGACATCGTCGTTCCCGCTCCCGTTTCGTGGTGGCCACTCGCGCCGGGATGGTATGTCCTGCTAGCCGGGTTGCTAGCCGCCATCACCTGGCTGGTTTGGAAAAACTGGCGAACTTGGAAATCGAACGCCTACCGCCGTGAAGCGATTCACGAACTGGAATCCGCGAACACAGCCGGTGCCATCTCGGAACTACTCCGTCGCACCGCATTGAAAACCCATTCCCGATCCGAACTCGCACAAATGACAGGCGACCGCTGGCCCGAATGGTTGTTCCAGCAACTTCCACACGAGTCCACGTCAACGATTTCGCCGATCGTTCGTGAGCAATTGGCGACCGCAGCCTACCGCGACACGGACACACCATCGTTGGATGAGCTGCGAGCGTTCGCCGCCGTCTGGATCACCCAGCATTCATCCGCCTCGCCAAATTCTGCTGACGCCAACGCCACCAGCGAGGAACGATCATGCTGACGCTTGCCTACGCGTGGTGCTTCTTGCTTCTGCCTCTGCCTTGGTTGGTGCGACTCTTCTTGCCGCCCAAGCAACGCGATCAAGTATCCGTCCAAGTTCCCTTCGGCGATCGTTTGCAACAAGTCTTGGGTGGCAAACATTCCGACAGCACCCAGCCGCAAAGCTGGACTCGACGCGTGCTGGCTGTTGTCATCTGGGTTTGCGTGTTGACCGCGGTCGCACGACCTCAATGGCTGGAACCTCCCATCACGAAAGAGATCCCGACACGCGACCTTTTGCTGCTCGTTGATTTGTCGGGCTCGATGGCACAGGAAGACTTCAAGAATGATGCCGGCCAAAAAGTCTCGCGTCTGGATGCGGTCAAGGAAGTGCTTGGTGGCTTCCTGGCAAAACGCAAAGGTGATCGCGTCGGCTTGGTCGTCTTTGGCGACGCCGCTTACCTGCAGGCCCCGTTCACGACTGACCTGCAGCTATCCCAGGAACTTCTTAGCGAATGCGAAGTCGGAATGGCTGGTCCACGAACCGCGTTTGGTGATGCCATCGGCTTGGGCGTCAATTTGTTCGACGAAGACACAGAACGAGCCAAGACGATGATCGCATTGACCGACGGCAACGACACCAAAAGCAAAGTCCCTCCGGTCGAAGCCGCCCGCGTCGCAACTCAACGAGACATCAAAACCTACACGGTTGCCATCGGCGATCCGACGACCGTCGGCGAAGACAAGCTGGACGAACAAAGCCTTCGCGACGTCGCTTCCGAAACCGGCGGCAAGTACTTTTTCGCCGCGGATCGAGAACATTTGGCGGGCATTTATGACGAGCTCGACAAGATCGAAACGCAGATCATACAAACCATCAGCCACCGCCCGCGCACCGATATCTACTACTGGCCGCTGGTGGTCGCACTGCTGCTTTCCATGTCGGAAAAAGCCATCGCAACTATGCGGGGCCGAAGACAAACGGCGCCGCCGGAGCAAGACCGTCGCATCCAGGTCAATCCAGTCACTGGCGAGATGGAGGTAGCAGCATGATCGATGCATGGAACTCGTTTCACTTCATTCGCCCGGCGTATCTGCTGCTGATTCCGGTGGCCTTTGGTCTGGCGTGGATTTGGCATCGCAGCCGTGATCCGCTTCGAGGTTGGAGGAACCAAATCGACTCCGATCTGCTTGATGCTTTGGCTCATCACGATGGGCCACAATCCCAACACTGGTGGCAACGAATCCCAACGGTCGCCTGGTTATTGATCGGGTGGACGGTCGGCATCGTTGCAATCGCGGGGCCCACTTGGCGAGTGGAAGCCAATCCGTTTGCCCAGGACGCTCAACCGTTGATCATCTTGTTGAAAGCGGACGAGACGATGGAGTCAGCCGCACTCACGACCACACCGCTCGAACGAGCCACTTTGAAGATCGCTGACTTGGCCAAAACACGCCAAGGCGACCCGCTGGGTTTGATCGCCTACTCCGGATCAGCTCACACCGTGTTGCCTCCGACCGAAGACACCTCGGTCGTCGCCGACATGGCCTCAGAAATCAGTCCCGCGATCATGCCAGTTGCGGGCGATGCACTCGACCAAGCGATCACCGAAGCAGGTCGCTTAATCAACCGCAATGAAGGCGGTGCGACATTGCTGATCATCGCGAACCAAGCCAGCGTCGATCCCAAACAAGTCGCCGTGGCTCATCAGGCGATCGGCTCTCCACCGATTCAAGTATTGAGTCTGCTGCCAGAGGAATCCCAAGAAACCGCATCACTGCAAGCCATCGCGAAATCGTTGGGCGGCACACGGGTTCCACTGACCGTCGATGATCAAGACATTCAATCGATCGTGCAGTACGCGGAACGACGTTCGTCATCAGGCATCGCGGGACAAAGCGACCGCTGGCAAGAGTCCGGCTACTGGCTCTCACCGTTGCTGGCCGCCATGGTGGCGTTGTCATTTCGCCGCGAACGCACCTCCACCGAGGACGTCTCCCAATGAAAACTTGGCTCATTCTTGGCGTGATCGGTTGGTCGAGCTGGTGGTGGACACCAGACCAACTGGGGCAACGACAAATGGAAAAGGAGCAATACGCCGATGCAGCCAATGCATTCGACGATCCGATGTGGCAGGGAGTCGCTTGGTACCGCGCCGGTGAATTCAAATCCGCCGCACAATCCTTCTCACGAGCATCCGGTCCCGACGCGAAGTTCAATCTTGGCAACTGCTGGCTGATGCAGGGAAAGTACGACGAAGCGATTGCCAGCTATGACGACGCTTTGAAACAACGCCCGGACTGGACGGAGGCCCAGCAGAACCTGGACCTCGCGAAGGCTCGAAAGAAGGCGACCGAGTCCAAAGGTGGCGACGCCGGGGACCAACGTGTTGGAGCTGACGAGATCGTGTTCGACAAAGACAAGAAAAAGCAAAACGAAGGCCAGGACACGGACATCACCGCAGAGCAAGCCGTCAACGATGCGTCGGTGCAAGCGGTCTGGCTGAGGCAGGTGCAAACCAAGCCTGCCGATTTCCTGAAGTCGAAGTTTCGCTACCAAATGGCCAACCGCGACAAGGACACTCAAGACGGACCGGCCGAAGCGAAACCCAGCGAAGGAGAATCCCCGTGACACTCCAATCGCAACATGCTTTTCCTGCATCCTCTGTGCACGTTTTGTTAATCGCCCTAGCATTGACACTTGCACCGACTGCTTGCCATGCCGTTGCCGCGGACGATCCGCCAGAACCGGTTACGATCGAAGTTCCCAACCCCAAGGCCTGGGTGGGTCAGCGACTACCGTTCTTCGTCAAAGTCCGTGCGCCCGGTTCATTTGTGGGTGCGACTTCGTTTTCGCTGCCACAGATTTCTCGAGCGGTGATCCTGCAAGTCGGAACGCCCGTGGTTTCCTCCGAAGAAGTCGGCGACGATTCTTGGTTTGTTCAAACTCACGAATTCGCGTTGTACTCGCAAGCCTTCGGGACAGTCGAAATCCCCGCGTTCGAAGTTCGCTACGCCAACCGAGATGGTTTCACTGGCCCGGCCACGGACCACAAACAACAAACTTCCGACGTGTCCGTCGAGATTCAACAACCACCTGATTACGCCCCCAATGTTTTCCTAGTAACCGCTGACGAAATCGACGTCCAAGAGACTTGGGATCCGCCACCGGGCGAGGCAAAGCAGGGCGACGTGATTCACCGAACCATCACGCAGAAGGCCAACCAAGTCTCGGGGATGGTTCTCGCACCGCCGCCGACAAAGGTCCCTGACGGCATCCAGGCTTACGTTAAATCACCGCAAGTCACTGACAACACCGAACGCGGTGAATTTTCGGGCGAACGACGTGACACCGTGACTTATCAATTCAAAGGTTCCGGAACACTCACACTGCCCGCGATCCGGTATGTGTGGTGGAACCCCGACGACGAATCCTATGGATCGAAAACCTTGCCGGAGGCCACTTATCAAGTCGCGGCGGCTCCCCAACCGCAACTTGCGACGGTGCAGGACCCCAGTTGGCCGCCCATCGCATGGGCAGCTTTCATCATCGGGGCCGTGGCCCTCCTCATCGTAACGCAGTCCCACCGAATCGCGGTTGGGTTTCGATCGATCAAACATCGACTCAACCCGCCCGACCGTGTCGCGGCCAGGAAGCTGATTCAAGCTTGCCGAACAAACGATGCTCACGCCGCTGAAACCGCATGGAACCGGTGGCTTAACACGCAACCCGAGACCGTTGATCTCTCAAACGAACTGCGTGCGTCTGTGTTGGATTTGCATCGTCGACTCTACGGTCAAACTTCCGGGACCGAGCCAACATCCGAGACCAAAGCACACACCGTATTAAACTGGAATGGCGAAACACTGCGTCGCGCATTTGAACAAAGCCTGCAACAGCGTGGACATCGGAACCACGCTCCCGAGAACTGCCTGCCGCCTCTGAATCCCATTGCTTGATGGAAGCAAAACGGCTGCTCGTTCTCAGAACGCAATGTTCATCCGAAGTCCCAACAGGTACGCGTCAGCGACTTGTTCACGGGCTTGGTCAACCCACTGAAAATCTGGTGTCACCGAAATCGACTCGGTCAACTGACTGCGATAAAAGACTTCCACACCCTGCGAGTCGCCAATGGGCCCCAAGGCTCCGACCAACAAAGGTCCGATCTCGTCGCTGGTTCCGCTGTAGTAATACCCGACACCAAACGAGTCCCCATCACGAAGCGGACTCGCACCGCCCAAACCTGCGCTGAGCAGATAGCTGATTGGGTTGGTGTCGCTGTCGGCGATTCCCGCGCGAGCGAAGTAGCCCCAGTGCCGCGACGAATCGCATGGGTCGACCCACAACGCTTGGTCCGTATTCCAGTACACCGACCACGAATCCGATGCTCGGTTGATCGCCACGTTGGGCAGAATGATCCGAGGGTCTTGTCCCAACGAAACATAGTCACGACTGCTCCACGAGGCACCGATCAATTGGTGACCTGGCGTGCCCAACCAATCGGTCGCAACTCGCATTTCCCCGGACACGACCACGCCATCAGCGAACAACTCATCAAAGCCATCGGAATCGGCCGTGTCGGTTGGATTCATCACGAGGAAGTTGAAGGCTGGTTCACCTTCGTCGCCCAACACGATGAAACCGCAACCCAGCGAAGAATAGGGAACCGATCGCAACACAATCGGATTGGCAATGAATGCCACGTTGGAAAACTGCGTGATGCCACGTCCGCTCGCATAGGCATTCGCGTCGCCGTCAAGGGTATCCAGTTTGCCTGCGTAAACCGCGAAACGTTCTGACAAGAACTGCGTGAACAGCACATTGGTCAGATACAAACCTTCGCTATCCGCGACTGGCAAATCAGCAGCCAAGGTTGGCGGCAAAATCACGCCCGCGGACTCACCGATGGTTTGCCCAAAACGATGTTCAGCCCGCAGCTTTAGAAACAACCCTTCGTGAACGCCAAGTTTTCCAAGATCCATGTTGGCCACATAATCGCCGTGACCTCCGTAGCGAGCGGTTTCTTCGAGTCCGCCGCTGACCGTGCCAAAGTAATACTGGGTCAAATTGTTTGAAAACGTGATCCCGCTGTCCGCCAAACTTTTGCGGATCGATTTGCACAGGCAGTCCTCGCCCGAACAGTTTTCGCCGCAGCATAATGCGGAGTCACAGGACAACGAATCGCACCCGACAGAATCACACGCGAACAACGGAGAACAATCGTCCACCTGAGCTTGCGCGGTTTGTATTCCAAAACTCGCCAGGATGACCCCGGCGCAAAGAACGACCTTCGCGATGTGAAGGTTCTGTGCAGATTGGTTTTTGTCCATCGAGGTGCCTCGAAATCGCTCAAAAAAGGCTTCATCGTCCAAACAATTCACACCCTCCATTTCGGTTGTTTGAGCACCTGAACCGTTCATTTCCTGAATGCACAAAAACAATGCTTCGGAAATTACACTGGAAGTTCAAGTTCTGCGGATTATCTGGTCTTCGGCAGGAGAAATTCGCGACTCGACTCTCTAAGATTAGAGGACGATCATCGGCAGCAATTGCCCTGATTGAACCTCTCTTCTCAACTGCCGGCTGGAACACTCACAAATGAATTCAGGCCCCACACTGCTGCTCGGTGCATGCCTCACGGCGGCGATTTTCGGATCCACCGCCCCCGGCCTCGTGGCACAAGACAGCCAACCGACCGTCGCCGAATCACCCTTGGCATCGCCAGTCCACGAACGGCTGAAACAGTACGCCGATGCGTTCAATGAACGCAAACTGGATTCACTCGGCCAGTTCCTCGCGTCGGACGTTCACTATCAAGACGAAACGTCAGGTCGAACGGCACAGTCTGCCAACGAATTGATCGATTTGATTCGAACCGCCATTGAGACCGAACCAACACTCAAACTCAGTGCGAGCGTCGAAGACATCAAGCAGACCGCTCCCGATCAAGCGACCGTTCGCGGCACGACAACGCTGACATCCGAAGATGCCCCCGACGAAGTCTCCTCGTTTGAAATCGCATTGGCAAAAGCATCCGACGAATGGACGATCCAATCGATTACCGAACGAGCGATAGATTCGGCTGAATCTGCCAGCCCGATCGAGTCACTCAGCTGGCTGGTGGGAACATGGAAAGAGGACGCCGAAGATGGACTGAACAGCCGCATTGAATTCCTTCCCGGGAATCGTTTCCTGCGACGCACGTTTCAAATGGGATCGAATGCTGAACCCATTGGCTACGAAATGATTGGCTATGACCCTCGATCCAATCTCGTGAAATCATGGACCTACTTTGCCGACGGCAGCTTTGGCAGTGGTCACTGGGCGGGCGAAGAGGATCACTGGCGAATGGAGATGACCCAAACTCTCGCCGACGGTGGACAGGCAACCGCGACGTGCATTGTTCGACCGATCGATCAAAATACGATGACCGTTCGAATCATCTCGCGTGTCGTCAATGGTCAACCACTTCCCAACGGCAAAGCTGTCACGCTGACTCGTCAAACTGAAACCTCATCGACCATCGAACCTTCGACCAACACCGCGACCCCATCGGGAGCCAACCAATGAATCTTTTGATCAGTCAAACGCAGCCTCTGCGTTGGGTGTCGGTTTGCCTCGCTTTGTCGATCATCACCATGGCCCAGCCATCACTCGATGCGGGTGGATTTGGCGGACGCGGTGGTGGACGAGGCGGCGGTGGAGGTGGCCGTTCGTTTAGCGGCGGCGGAGGGGCGCGCCCCAGCATGGGCGGAGCTCGTCCGAGCATGGGTGGAAGTGCGAACTTCAATCGCGGAAACATGGGGGGAAACTTCAGCGGCGGCAACCGCATGCCCGTCAATCGACCTCAGACCAGCATGCCACATGTCGGCGGCAACAACTTCAGCCGTCCGAACGTCAGCGCACCCAACTTCAATACAAATCGTCCGGGAACGAGCCGTCCCAGCACCGGATTGCCCAGCACCGGCTTACCCGGCACCAGTAGGCCAAGCATCCCCAGCACTGGCACACGCCCGTCTCGTCCAGGCACATCGCGTCCAGATATCTCTCGCCCCGGATTGAACCAACCCGGATCGAACCACCCCGGAGTCACGCGTCCGGGCGGGAATCAGTCCAATCGTCCCGATCGACCAAGCACCCTGCCCGGCAACCGTCCCGGATCCGATCGCCCTGGTTCCAACCGCCCAAGTATCGACCGACCGAACATCGACCGCCCAGGAAACAGTCGGCCCAACCTGCCCGGCGGAGATCGTCCCGGTGGTAGCAATCGCCCTGGCATGCCCGACTTTGGGAAACTTCCCGCGGGCCGTCCATCCGCCGGCGACGTTGGCAACTTCCTGGGAATCGATGGTCCACTGCGTCCCGGCGGTAACGAACGTCCGAACTTGTCCGATCGCCCGGAACGACCGGGCACACCCGATCGTCCCGGTGCGGGTGATCGGCCTGGCAATGGCAACCGACCTGGAATCGGAGATCGCCCAGGCAATGGTGACCGTCCCTCCTTCGCCGATCGTCCTGGATCTGGAACACGTCCCGGTCTCGACCAGCGTCCCAACCCCGGTGATCGATTGCCACCGGACCGTCGCCCGAACATCAACATCGGCGATGTGAACATCGGCAACAACAACATCATCAACAACAAAGTTGGCTGGGCGAACCTCGATAACAATCGAGTCAACCAGATCAACAATCGTTGGCAAAACCGAATGGCCAACGTCAGCAATTGGCCCACCATTCCACCCCATCGATTTGATCATTTCCATCGATGGGGCAATCAAGTTCGCCGGGGCTGGCACTACCATGGTTTTGGACCGAATTGGTGGGTACGACACCCATTCCGATTCTGTGGTTGGCACTACTTCTATTCGTATCGGTATTACCCTTACACATATTGGTGGAGCACACCGACCTACCCTATGGTGACCAACTGGTTCACACCGACCGCGTCTTCGACGACGCTCTCGCAACCGGTCTACTACGACTATGGCAGCGAAGGCAACGTGACCTATCAAGACAATCGCGTTTACATCGGTGGCGAAGAAGTGGCGACCACGGAAGAGTTCGCACAAACAGCCGCCACCCTCGCGACCGTCGAAGCCCCCGCAGACGAAGAGTCCGCTGAAGAATCCGAATGGCTGCCCTTGGGAACCTTCGCGTTGACAACGGACGCCGACGATGTTGATCCCGACCGAGTGATCCAACTCGCGGTCAACAAAGAAGGGATCATTTCCGGAACGCTCTACAACCAGAAAACGGATGAGACTCAGGCCATCCAAGGACGAGTCGACAAGGAGACCCAACGAGTCGCCATGCGAATCGGCGAGAGCGAAGATGTTGTCGCTGAAACAGGTCTCTACAATTTGACCCAGGATGAAGCGTCCGTTTTGGTTCACTTTGGAACTAAAACACAAGACACCTACATGCTCGTGCGATTGCCCAGCCCCGAGGATTCGGACGAGTCGGCCGACTCATCCGATGACGAATCCGGCGACACATCGAACGGCGAAAACTGATTCTTTTTCAACCAAACAATGAGACAACATCATGCTTCGACACTTTTTACTCATTGCCGCCGTCCTCTCGACCGCCTCGTTCGCGACTGCCAAGCCTCGCACTTGGACCAGTGCGAACGGCGCATACAAATTGGAAGGTGAACTGATCGGATCCAATGACACGACGGCGATTCTGAAGCGTCGCGGTTCAGGTCGTTTGGCCGCGGTCGAATTGAAAGACCTCTCTGAGGAAGATCGTGAATTCGTCAAAAAGCAGACCAAGGGCGAATCGGAACGAGAATCCGGCGACGACCTCGAGATGCACACCTGGACCTCTCGCGATGGCCTGAAAATCCGTGCGAAGATTCTCGCCTACGGAAAGAAGGATTACACGCTGGATCGCAAACTGGGCGCTGTGACCATCAACGGCAAAGCCTTCTCAACCTTTGATCCGCTGCACCAGAAACTCATCCTGCGTGTCCTCAGCGTTCTTGAAAAAACGCCTTTGGAAAAAGAGTCCGACCTCAACAAATTTGTGTCGCTCTTCGCCGGCCAACCCAAGACGTACCCGTTGGAAGGTGTGTTGATGGAGTTACCATCGGGTGACCAAATCGCGGTTCCATTCTTCATGTTCAGCGAGAAGGATCTCGACGTTCTTCAAGCCGGCTGGGAGAACTGGCAAAAGTACCACTCCGACGAAGACGCTCGTGCCCGTGAAGATTTGATGATGCGTTCCGAAGCATCTCACTACCAGCAAACGATGGCGCAAGAGCAACAACGACAACAGTTAGAAGTCCTCAAGTTCAACATGGCCGCCGCGCGCACCGGACTGACATCCATTTGGGAAGTCCAGATCGCCCCCAACGCAGGCGTCTATGGTCGACCGACCAGCGTCATGGTGACCGCTCGTGATAGCTTGACCGCGACTCAAATGGTTCTGCCAAACTACCCGGGGTACTACATGATCGGCGTCCGGAAAGTCAGCTACTGAATCAGGCACGGCTTGGATCGCCCCGCCACTCTTTGAGTCGTCAGGGCAGATAGAAACCGAACGACATTTGCAATCGAGTCGCATCGGCTTGGTCGCTGTTTTGGTTCTCTCGTTTTCCGTACAGATACTCGATTCCGATGAACACACGGTCAATCGGATTGTGAATCAGGTTCACCGCTAAATAGTTGGTTGAACGCAGGTTGCTGCCCGCCTGACCTGCAATCGGATCGAGGGTCAGTTCGCTGTAGGTCAGATTGGATGTTAGGCGATCGTTCCAAACGTGCTTCAGCCCGATCATCCATCCAAACATTGGCAAGATCTCCGCGGTGTTCGGGCCGGTGGATACCACATCGGGTGATCCTCGATAGCTGCCGATCCCTTCTCCAAATGTGATTTGAGAATACACCCGCGTGTCTTCCAAGAACTTGGCCGATCCGGTGAAGTTCAATCCCCAAGCGGTATCCGTCAGCACCGGATCCCCGACCGGCTGAAAGCCCAATTCGCGAATCACAAACGCCGCCTGAAAATCGCTGCGGTCTCGTTCCAATTTCACATGCGTGATCACATCGGGCGTTTCGGTGCGTCCCTCGCCCGTGATACCGATCGGGATGTCAATTTCAATCCGTGGGTCTTCCAGCGAAACCGCCCAAGACCATCCTGAATCTCCCAGCGGCAGATCCAATCGCACAAGCCCTTGCCGTCGGTTCACGTTCGAGACCGCACCTTCGAAATCCAACGTTTGTGGAACGGCCGATGGATGCGTGAACGTGGTCCACGTTTGCCCGGCGGTGAAGTAGCCCATCGTTCCGTAGGCGTGACGCAATCTCAGCGAGCCATTGCTCCCATCTTCGCCGCCAAAAAAGTCCGCTTCCACAAAGGCTCGAACAACCTCTTGCTGGACTTTCCATCGAGTATCGAAACTCAATCGCGATGAACGTGCGTGGAAGCGAGCATTCTTTCGGTCCGCGGCACCAACGGGGATCTCACTGGTGTCAAACGAATCCACCGAGTCGATCGGATCAAAGTCTGAAATAAAATCCGCTTTAACAAATCCGCCGATCTTCAAAGCGGCCTCTTCACCAAACACAACAATCCCGCGGTCGAAATCAGGGAACGCGGTGAAGTTGTTTTGTTGTTGCTCGCCACGCGATCGGTCAAACGACTCCGACGCAAAGGACTGGCGAACCGAACGCTGCAGCGATCCTTCGTCCAATTCCTGCAGAACTTCTGTGACAGGTGATTCGATCGCGTCCAAGCTTTCGCTGAATTCGGTGAACTGCGTCAACAATACCGGATCTTCGATTGGATCCTGCTCCGCCAACCGCAACAGCGACGCGAGGCTATCCTCCGCGTTGAGCGGTGACACGAGCAGTCCCGCACCGATCAAAAGAAAGAGCCATCGCCCGAAGGCAAGCTCAAAGGTTGTTCGTGCAATGCAATTGAAACTCATGCGTCTTCGATTGGTATGAGTTCCTCACACTGACCAGCCTTCAACCGGCACTCAATGGCGATGATCCGTTTTCCCGAGTCACGACTGAACTCACCTATCGCCGCAGAATCACTGCGCAGCCGATCTCGACTCATTGTCTTTCTCGGCATCGACGATGCGAAACTTAAACGATTCTTCCGAATCTGACGCTTGGCAATCAGAGTCATTCTTCATCGATAGCTATTTGCTCCACTCAACCAAAAATCGCGATCCCCTTCAAAATCTTTGCGCATGGCTATGTAACTACCCGGTTAGTCCACCCCGGAATGTCAGTCGTCCCAAACGCAGGTCCCGTGATCCAAACACCGCCCAGGAACGCCGTTCATTTAGAACCAGATACGGACGCTCACCCTGACAAGATTTTCGCCGGGCGAGTGCTCAATTCGATCCATGTCTCCAACATGGCGCAATTGGTCGCCGGTGGCATGGTCCCAACGGATCGGACGAATGGAAAACCGACGCATTTCGCGGTCTGAATCTAGCTGAGCGACATTGATTTGCACCCGCTGCCCGGCGGTGCACGCGAGCTAGCCGCTGTCTATACTGGCGCCGTCCAAATTGCCGGAATTCCTATCATGATTCTTGTCCGTGCGAACAGTTGGATGAACGAACTCTTCTAATCGCTCCGCGGATCGACACTTTTGATCCACATCCTTGAACGTACCGAGCCGAAACCATGCGAACGCTGTTGAAGTCGGGCCCTGCGGTGGCCCTTGCTCTTCTTTTCTCGATTTCTTCATCAGTTATTCAGGCTGAAGAAAAAGCCAAGATCGAACTGCTGCTTGATCGATCGCCTGCTCCCGGCAACGCCATCGGTTACGTCAACGTTCCTGCACTGAACAAACTGATGAAGGACGCTGGCTTCTCACCAGCCGCCGCTTCAGCAGTGAGCGAAGTCTGGTTTTTGGCCGACCTCGACATTGGATCCTTGCGTCCCAAATGGGAAGCCGGTTACGCCGTTCTCAATCAACCGGTCGATGCGAAAAAATTGGCCGATCGCTTGGGTGGCTATGTCGACAATGTCGTCAACCACGATGTCGTTCATGCTCCCAATCAAACCTACTTCGTTCCCGGTGAAGACCACCCGGAACGTTTGGGCATCCTCCGTCCAACCGACCGATCGTTGTTGGCGGGATGGTTAACTCCTGTCATCGACGTGAAGTACACGCCGTTCTTGAGCGCCCATGCAAAGCAACCGGAGTCGTATCTGTCATTCATGTTGGCGATCGACTTGAACAATGTCCTATCGCCTATCCCACTGAAGACGCGCCTTGAAGGACTCAAGTCACTGAAATCCAACTCGCCCGAATCCGTTGCCGGCACTTTGGCATCGATCGAAGGTTGCAGCATCATCGTTGGCCGACGCAGCCTCAACGAATGCATTGCGAAATTTGAATTTTCAAAATCGCCATCGTCGCTGAAGTTGATCGCTCCCGAATTGCTGGCCGAAATCCTTCAGCGCAACGGAACCGACGCTCCGGAAGTCAAACAATGGGAAGTATCGGTCGACGGGAATTCTCTTTCGCTCAAAGGTCCCGTCACTCAATCCAGTCTCAGTGGTTTGATGGGAATTTTCAGCCTGCAAAGCCAAGCTCAACAGGCCGCCGCACGAGCCAGCTTGTCAGAACAAAGCGAAGAGCAACGCGTTGCCTACGAATCCAAACACTACTTCGATGAAGTCAACTCGATCATCGAGCACACACGTGACCACAAATCACAGACTGCCGGAGCGATGGCAAAGTGGAGCGATCAACGTGCTCGACAAATCGATGAACTCGGCACGCTCAATGTCGATCCCGACATGATTCAGTACGGAACCAACGTGGCCGAACTTCTTCGCGGAAACGCATTGACGGTTCGTCAAACCAACATCGACGCCGGAAAAGTCAAAGCCAGCCAGAGCCTCGACACCGGTTACTACAACGATGGCTACGGGTACTACAACACCAACAGCACCACCGACTATCAACGTGTCACTAGTGCCATCGCTCAAGGCAACGCCTACGGGAATTACCGCGAGGCCCTCAATCAGATCGACAAACTGACCGCCGCCATGCGTCGCGACATGACTCAGAAGTACAAAATGCAGTTCTGAGCAACAAACAAAACTCTTCAGACGTCATCAAAACCGATCGACACCAGACTCAAACTGGTTAGTCGATCGGCTCTTTCGTTGCAGTTGCCCTGCAAAGTCGGACGCGAATTTCCGAGCGTGGTTTGCCCAGCATCGGCGTATCGACGTGAGACTCGTCAGCCACCTTCAATGAAACTGGCAAACCCTTGCCGGCGAGCGTCTTCGCGGGCTTTTTAGAGCCCAACTTCTTTGGCGGGATACTTTTTGAAAGTTGCCCCGTGAGCCTTCAGCTTTCCGAGAACCGTTGCGAGCCACGCATTGCGTCGGTGTCCCACAGGCGACTGCTCCTTGGGATCAATGTAGAGATTGAACAGCCAAGGCGCCAAACCGACGTCGACCAACGTTGAATAGTCGATGTGCATGTGAGTCGATTCTGGCAACACCGCTTTGACATGCACTTTGTATTCACGCATGCGGCAAGACACCAGCTCTTTCCCCCACCAGAAATACACTGCTTCACGTTTGGATTGCCCATCGTCTTGCAGCAGAAAAGATGTTTGATCGATGTAGTCGTAGTAACGATCGGTCGGAAGATCGCTGGTCGGGATCTCTGCCAGCTTCAGCGATACGCCAAACAAATCCAGCAGATCAAACAACCCGTCACTTTGTCGCCCACCGGAAATGACACCTTTCCAATACGCGATCCCGGGGACACGAACTCCTCCTTCAAAAGTCGTTCCTTTGGCGCCACGAAACGGCGTGTACCCTGCATCAGGCCACCCGTCCATTTGTGGCCCGTTGTCACTGGTAAAGAACACGAACGTATTTTCCAGGACACCGGTTTCTTTCAACGCGGCCATGATGTCGCCAACGTGCAGGTCTACCTCCGCAACTGCTTCTTTGTAGTAGTATTTCGCCGCGCTCAATGATCCCAAGTCTGGGTTCGGAAAGTTGTCGCAGTGAACCTTCAAGAAGCAGTGTTCCAAGAAGAACGGCTTGTCCTCCTTTGCTAATTCCTTGATCCGTTGGATAGTGAAATCGGCCAGCACCTTCTCGGCACGCCCCATGTCTTCAATCGACTGAATCTGTTTCAGTTCCTCGGTTCGTCCGTCTTTGAAACCATGTGTTAAATGGTTGTCGGGCGCAATCGCCTCAAAGGCTCGCGATCGTTCGGGGTTGTTGACCAAATCAGGAAAGCGTCGCTCGTCGAACCGCTGAGAGATCTCTTTCTGAGCAGGATAGTACCCGTAGTACTCATCGAAACCGATATCGTGTGGACGCATGCCAACCGGCTCACCAACATGCCACTTCCCGGTCAACAATGTGTAGTAACCGGCGTCACTCAACAGTTTCGGAAGACTAACCTCGTCTTCCCAAGGATTTCGAGTCAATTTGTCTCCGGCCAAAATCGGTCGAGTCAGCCCCGTCCGGACTGGCAAACGGCCGGTCAGGATCGCCGAACGAGTTGGAGTGCAGGTCTGCTGGGAATAACAACTCGTCAGCCTCAATCCCTCGCCAGCCAACCGGTCGATGTTTGGTGTCGCCGCACCAATCGCGGCACCTCCGCCATAGCATCCCGGATCCCCGTATCCCATGTCATCGACCACCAACCACAAGATGTTCGGCCGCTTCCCGTGCTTCGCTTTGATCTCAGCCAGTTTATCTCCAGCGGCCCGATCCTGCGTTGCAAGCGGGATTGCCGCTTCGTGATTCTCAAGCGAAACGACCCTTCGATCCAACGTGGGTGTCTCTGCGTTGCAAATCGATACGCTCCACAAAGCTGGAATGCACAGAATGCCGACACCACGCAATAACTTTCCAATCATCCGCTGTCCCCTGTTTGAGTTCATGTCGATTGAGCAGCCCTGAGCATTCGCGAGCCGATCTGTTTCCGCCGCATTCTGTTTCCGCCGCATACAGTGATGCCGGCACAAGATTGCTCCAACCAGAAACTTCAACGCTCGCACGCATTGCTACATCTTGAATGCAACCATAATATCCCAAACTGCCGGAGCCAAACCGAAGTCCTGATGCACGAAATAGCTCACGCGTGAACAGGCACCGTCCGACCACAACGCTCTTTCGCGAAACAAGAACTGACTGAATGATCGATCTCGGACAATACTTTCAGATTCATATCGATGCGGTTTCGATCGGGTTGGTCGCGCACGTCACCATCGAAGCGATCACGATCATTCGCGTGATGACGCGACCGCACCGCGAACCGGCGTCGCGTGTTGCTTGGGTCACCATCATCGCTGCCGTGCCGTTTCTGGGCGTGCTGCTGTATGTGTTGTTCGGCGAAACCAACATCGGTCGACGCCGAATGGAACGCATGAAGCAAGTGATCAAACGCTTGCCTGCGATGCCAGAGATCAATCCGGAGGAATCTCGGAACGCATTAGCCAACGTTCCAATCCGATATCAACATTTGTTCCGAATGGGTGAATCGATCAATGGATTCGAAGCGATCGGCGGCAACTCCGGAACGTTGATGCAAGATTCCAACTCCGCAGTCGACTCCATGGTCGCAGATATCGATCGAGCAACCGATCATGTGCATCTGCTCTTCTACATCTGGTTGCCCGACAACAACGGATTGAAGATGGTCGAAGCGCTCAAACGAGCGGCGAAGCGAGGCGTCACGTGCCGAGCAATGGCGGATGACTTGGGTTCACGGACGATCATTCGATCGGCTCATTGGAAAGAGATGCAAGAAGCTGGCGTTCACCTTTCGCGAGCTCTGCCGATTGGCAACCTGATGCTACGTGCACTTCGCGGACGCATCGATCTTCGCAATCACCGAAAGATCCTGGTGATCGATGGAACGGTCACATACTGCGGAAGCCAAAACTGTGCCGATCCCGAATTCCGCGTCAAACCCAAGTACGCTCCTTGGGTCGACGCCGTGATTCGTCTCGAAGGACCGGTGGTCCGTCAGAATCAAGAACTCTTTGTCGCTGATTGGATGGCCGGTACCGATGACGATCTGACCGATTTGCTAGACCGACCGCTTCCAAATACCGGGCCTGGTTTTGCGGCTCAGGTCATTGGAACGGGACCGACTGTTCGCGATTCTGCTATGCCCGAGGTCTTCGAAACCTTGTTCCACACGGCGAGACGCAAACTGACCATTTCCACGCCGTACTACGTGCCCAACGAATCCATGCAACAAGCTCTTTGCGCCGCGGCGTGGCGAGGTGTTGAAACAACAATCATTCTGCCAGCCAACAATGATTCGCGAATCGTTGGGGGAGCCAGCCGAAGCTACTACGCAGGACTGCTCGAAGCCGGGGTTCGAATACACGAATACACCGGCGGGCTGTTGCACACCAAGTCTGTCACGCTGGACGACGAAGTCACCTTGATCGGTTCCGCCAACATGGACCGCCGCAGCTTTGACCTGAACTATGAAAACAACATTTTGTTCCATGACTCGCAACTGACCGCCGACGTCTTCGCCAGACAACGCGTTTATATCGAACGCTCCAACGAGATCACGGCCCAGCAGGTTGCGGAGTGGTCGCTTCCCCGTCGCCTGTGGACCAACGTGCTGGCGACGCTGGGCCCGATTCTTTAGGTCCCTGGTCACTCGGCCACAGTTCCCTACGTCACAGTTCTCTAAGTCACGGCCTCAATCAAAAGTGATTGCACCGTGTGGCGATGAAGACCTCCGGTGATTGGACTACATTAGCGACCACCGGCCACGAACGATCCGTTTCCCTGCTTCTGCCGGCACCGAATCAAGCTCGGAATATCATCTCGAAAGCAGTCGTTTGAGCGGCAAATACGGATTCTGGACCCTCGCGTTTCTCGTCATCGCCAACATGATCGGCGCTGGCGTTTTCACGACATCTGGGTATTCGCTGGCCGATCTGGGTTCTCCCCAACTAGTCCTATGGGCCTGGTTGGCCGGCGGTGTGATCGCCGTCGCGGGTGCGATCAGCTACGCCATGCTGATCCGAGTCATGCCACAGTCGGGCGGCGAGTACCTGTTCCTTTCGCGAGCCGCGCACCCCTTGCTCGGATACGTCGCTGGATGGGTTTCGCTAATCGCGGGTTTCTCAGGCGCGATCGCTTTCGCGGCCACGGCATTGGAAGGCTATCTATTGCCAGAACATTTGCGTCCCGAATGGATGCCCGCCGGCATCGTGACCATCATGGCAATCGTCCTGGCGGGCTTCTTCCATGGTTTGCATCCTCGGGTTGGTGCCACCACACAAAACATCGCCGTCAGTGTCAAACTGATTCTGCTGGCAACGATCCTTCTCTTCGCGGTCTACCAGTGGTTCGGTGGCGATTTGATCATCCGCGATTCTGAAGTGCAAATGACTGCTGAAACCACCTCATGGTCGCGGTGGATTGCCTTCGCTGGAAGTCTGGTTTGGATCTCGCTGAGCTATTCAGGTTTCAACGCAGCGGTTTACGTCGCCGATGAGGTCATTGACGCGACACGTGTGGTGCCTCGAGCATTGGTCTTCGGCACGATCGCGACGACGTTGCTGTATTTATGCCTCAACGCCGTCTTTGTGTTTGCACCCTCCGCTGCCAGCATCGTTGGCAAGCCGGATGTGGCGGCAATCGCGGCCGCCAGTCTGGGTGGCAATGGTTTCGCTCACTTTGTTCGCTGGACGATCGCGTTGTGTTTGCTGACGTCTGTCCTCAGCATGATGATGGCGGCACCACGTGTGTACGCAAAAATGGCCGACGATGGCATGCTGCCGGCTTGGATGCGGTTCCGAGGCGAAGCTCCCTTTGCCGCGACGGTGGTCCAAATGATGGTGGCCATCACGCTTGTCTTGATTTCCGACTTGCAAGGATTGTTGTCCTATCTCGGACTCACGTTGTCGCTGTCTGCGGCTTGCTCGGTGTGTTGCCTCTTCTTGCCATCCATCCGCAATCATCCGAAAGCCGCACCCAAACATTGGCTGGTCGCCCCGGCTTTTTATGTCGCCGCAACGATCCTTTCCGCCGCCATCATGACGCTCAACGATCCGAAGCAATTGATTGCGACCGGAATCACATTCATGGTTGGCGGGACAATGTATGTGCTGACGACTCAGTTCAAATCAGACAACACGCTCGACCAACCAAGCTGAATCTCAAACTCGCAACGCATGTTCGATGCTTTGCGGAAGGGCAATCACTCTTCCGCGTTTTCGCGGCGCTGAGACACCTGCATTCCGACCATGCGTGCGATCACGATCGCCACGTACAGTTGCCCAATCATCGCTTGCATGACAGCCATCATTTTGGCGGGCCGAGACAGCGGCACAACGTCGCCATAACCAAGCGTTGTTAGCGTCACGTTGCTGAAGTAGATGAATTCACTAATCAAGCGAGTGTTCTGCGGCGAATCCGATTCGACCACCGGAAACGAAAATGCCCCCGGTTCGATGAGTTCGACCAACGTATAGAGAAACGCCCACAGCAACCCCAGCAGAAAGTAGATCGACACGGCACCGATGATTCGGTTGGCGTCGATCGGACCTTCGCAAAAGACGTTTACGCCGACCGCGTGGATGAGAGCAAAAAAGACCAGTGCAAAACAGACATCGCTAGCGATTGCCAAACTCATTATTCCGGTGATTTCGTTGGCCCAAGCAGTCGCATAGGCCAAAACTCCCACCAACAAAGTCGCCCACATCCGCTTGGTGGAACCGGAAAACGAACGAATCGCCGAAAGCACGACCACAAAGAAGAATCCATTGATGACTACTCGATGGACCACATTCTCCGCGGACAAGCATGATTGAATAAAGATCAAGGCAACCAGAGCCAGCAACAGTTCGCCATGCCGAGGTTCTCTCAACCATCGATGCGATTCAAGTTTGAGTGGGAGGGTCATGCCAGCGAATCAATGGATCAAGGAAAGCGTGCCACGGATTGGAAGAAGTAGGAATTCCTGGTTCAGATTGTCCCGCTTCGGAATTGCTGCGTAGGACGTTCAATCCGCTTGGTGTAGGATGCTACGCGGATCCCGTCACTGAGTCGATCACTTCGATTCGCAAGGTTTCTATTTTCATCCGGAAGTTGATGACTCACGTCAGGACTTTCCATTGCCAAGGTTCATCACGCTGTCCCCTTTTGACGCATGAACAAACTCCTACTTGCCCGCCTTTGTCCAACGCTTGCGGAACCGAGGCGGCATACCTGCATCGCTAACGCGTTAAACGCATTGGCCCTGTGCTTGCTCGCGACGTTCGGTTGCACACCTGCCTCCAACGAATACCAAGCTCCTCCGCCTCCGGAGGTGACAACGGCAAGTCCCGTTCAACAAAGTCTCACCATTTTCATCGAAGAAAACGGCGAAACCGAAGCGGTGGAACAGGCGGACATTCGTGCCCGTGTTGGAGGCTTCGTCGAGAAGCTTTCCTTTGAACCAGGGCAACTCGTAAGCGTCGACCAAGAACTCTATCGGATCGAACCCGACACCTATGAAGCCAACCGCAATGCCGCCGCAGCATCGGTGGAGGCTTCCAAAGCAAGCATCCAGGTGAGCGAAGCGGCATTGGCCGCGGCATTGGCCGAAGTACAAAAGGCCGAGAACGACTTGAAGCGTGAACGACGCCTGGAAGCATCCAATGCGGGATCCCAAGCGACTCTGGATGCGGCATTGGCAAGTCGTGATTCAGCGTTGGCCCAGCAAAAGGCGGCCGAAGCCAATATCGAAGCCGACAAAGCCAAGCTGCTTCAAGCTCAAGCTCAACTGGCGCAAGCGGAATTGGACCTGAAGTACACCGTGGTTCGTGCCCCGATCGAAGGCCGCGTTTCCAAAACTGAAATCAAACTCGGCAACCTCGTTCAAGTCGGCAGCACGCTGGCGACGGTGGTCGACCAAAGAAAAATCTTCGCCAACTTCAGCATCAGTGATCGAAAATTGCTGGAACTCGTCGAAGCCCGTCCGGAAACCGACGAACCGGCAGACTCACCCGAGGACTGGTCCAAGATCCCTGTCTATCTGCAACGCGACGGTGACACCGACCAATGGTTGTCAGGAAAACTGGACTACGTCGATCAACGAGGTATCGATCAAAAGACCGGTACGTTCGGCTTGCGAGCCGACTTCGACAACCAAGACGGCAAACTGCTGCCAGGCATGTTTGTGATCATCCGTTTGCCCGTTCGCGAAATTCCGAATGCCATTTTGATTCCTGAGCGAGCCATCGTCCGCAATCAAACGGGATCGTATGTGATGTTGGTCGGTCCCGAAAACCAAATCGAACAACGCAAGGTCTCCATCGGTCAAACACTCGATGGCTGGGCACTGATCAAAGAAGGCCTCACCGCCACAGACACGTTTGTGTTGGACGGGCTGCAACGTGCTCGACCAGGCAGCACCGTCACACCCAAGCCAACGGAATTGTCCACGAAAGACAGCCCTATGTTGCGAGCAGCGGTTGGGCCCAACGATGAATCCGCCGAACCAGAATCCAATTCTGAAACAGCACCGACGGTCAATCCGACCAACGATGAACCCGCCTCCGATTCATCCACCGCGGACTGAACCATGTCAAAGTTTTTCATCTACCGCCCGATCTTTGCCACGGTGATTTCCATCGTGATCGTGATCGCCGGAGCGGTCTCGTTCTTTGGACTTCCGATCGAGAAGTTCCCACCGATCACGCCGCCGACGGTCCAAGTGACCGCGGTCTATCCCGGTGCCAACGCTCGAACGGTCGCCGAAACCGTTGCCGCTCCCATCGAGCAATCGGTCAATGGCGTCGAAGGCATGATCTACATGTCATCGACCAGCACCAACGAAGGCCTGTACACCCTGACGGTCACTTTCGAATTGGGAATGGACTTGGACATCGCTTCGGTGCTGGTCCAGAACTTGGTCGGCAGTGCGGAAGCCAGCCTACCTCAAGAAGTTCGGCAACAAGGCATCACGACCAAGAAGCGTTCCACACAAACGCTTCAGTTCATCGCGTTGACATCGCCCGGTGGAACTCACGACGGATTGTTTCTGAGCAACTTCTCGCTGGATGTTCGAGACGAAATCAGTCGCATCAAAGGTGTCGGTGACGTTCAGTCATTTGGCGATGGCGATTACAGCATGCGAGTCTGGTTGGACCCGCGTTTGTTGAAGCAGCGTGGGTTGACGACCGAGGACGTGGTTTCGGCAATCTCCGAACAAAACGTCCAAGTCGCGGCGGGACAAATTGGTGCTCCGCCCGCTGATTCTGGCACCGCGTTCCAGTTCTCAGTCAACACGCAAGGTCGCTTCTCGAGCGTCGAACAATTCGAAAACATCATCGTTCGCACAGGCGACAACGGCGAGGTGCTGCGTCTGGGCGATCTCGCTCGAATTGAACTTGGTGCCGAGGCCTACACCTACTCCAGTTCGTTCACCGGCGATGCCGCCGCGACACTCGCGATTTACCAGTTGCCCGGCGCCAACGCTCTGGAAACCGCAGAAGCGATCCGGATCAAAATGGAAGAATTGTCTTCGGCGGCCAACTGGCCGGATGACGTGGAATACCAAGTCGCTTACGACGCGACCGAATTCGTCACCGCCTCCATCACCGAAGTCTACAAGACGCTCGCGATGGCAATCGCGTTGGTCGTGCTCGTCATCTTCATCTTCCTGCAAGACTGGCGAGCGACGGTCGTTCCGGTCGCTGCGATTCCGGTGTCCTTGATCGGCACGTTCGCCATCATGGCTGGCATCGGGTTCTCCCTGAACATGTTGTCCTTGTTCGGCATCGTGCTCGCCATTGGAATCGTGGTCGATGATGCCATCGTGGTCGTCGAAAACGTCTCGCGACACATCGCCGATGGATTGTCCAGCCGCGATGCCGCCGTCAAAGCCATGTCCGAGATCACCGGTCCCGTGATCGCCACGACCCTCGTGTTGCTGGCCGTCTTTGTGCCGTGTGCATTCATGCCGGGCATCACCGGTGAATTGTTTCGTCAGTTTGCATTGACGATCTCAGCCTCGGTGATCATCAGCACGATCAACGCGTTGACGCTCAGCCCCGCCCTGTGTGCGATCTTCCTTCGGCCACCGACCGAAACAAAGTTCATCGGATTCCGACTGTTCAACCAAGCCTTTGATCGAACCACAGCCGTCTACGGTGCCACTGTAGCGAGACTGGTCCGTTTGACGTTGATTGTTTCGATTGCTTCCATTGCCTTGGTCATGGCGACGGGCTGGATCCTCACCCAGTTGCCCACCGGATTTGTTCCAGACGAAGACCAAGGCGTGTTATTCGTCAACATTCAATTGCCTGACGCAGCCAGCAAAGAACGCACCGATGAAGTGGTTAAAAACTTGGACCAAGTCTTCGAACAAACCCCTGGAGTCAGAGGTTGGCTGTCCGTCACCGGCTACTCGTTGCTCGGAGGAAGTGGTGGCCCCAACGTCGGGTTCTCGGTTCTGGTCCTGAAACCATGGGAAGACCGCGATGCAAAAACCGAAAGCGTCACCGCGATCCAGCAATACCTGCAAAAACAATTCGCGTCGGAACAACGTGCCATCCTGTTCACGTTTGCTCCACCACCAATCGATGGATTGGGAACGGCCGGCGGATTTCAAATGGAGGTCCAGGACCGCGGCAGCAATGGCTACCTTCCGTTGCAAAACGCGACGGAGGAACTCGTCGCCAACGCCTCCACTCAATCCAGCTTGGCAGCACTGAACAGTTCCTTCCGAGCCACCGTTCCTCAGCTCTATGTGGATGTCGACCGAGAAAAAGCGAAGACGATGAACATTCCGCTGAGCAGTGTGTTCGCTACCTTGCAAGCGTCGCTGGGTTCGTCCTACATCAACGACTTCACGCTCAACAACCGTTCGTATCAAGTCCGCGCGCAAGCCGAAGCACCGTTTCGACGATCCGCCTCGGACATCACGCAACTCGATGTGCGCGACAGCAACGGCAACATGGTCCCACTCGGATCAATCGTGACGGTGCGAGATGACTTTGGACCAGACGTTGTACGACGATACAACATGTACCCCAGCGCCGCGGTCAACGGTTCCGCAGCACCGGGCGTCAGCTCCGGAACCGCACTTGAGTTAATGGAACAAACCGCCGATCAAACCTTGCCCGCTTCATTCTCCTATGAATGGACGGGGATGTCCTTCCAAGAGAAACAAGCCTCCGGTGGTCAATACCTGATCTTCGGCCTGGCAATCTTGTTCGTGTTCCTGGTTCTCGCGGCACAGTACGAAAGTTGGACCAGCCCCGCTGCGGTCATCGCGGTCGTGCCTCTGGCCGCTCTCGGTGTTGCCTTGTCGTTGACGCTGCGTGGAAGCGACAACAACACCTACACTCAGATCGGGATTGTGCTGCTGGTCGCTTTGGCTAGTAAGAATGCGATTCTGATTGTGGAGTTCGCCAGCGAACAACGCGCCGAGGGAAAATCAACTCGCGATGCAGCAACCACGGCGGCCAAACTTCGATTCCGAGCCATCCTGATGACGGCGTTTTCGTCGATCCTTGGTTTCTTACCGCTCCTGGTCGCGACCGGTGCCGGTGCCGCCAGTCGCCAAGCCGTTGGAACCGCGGTTGTTGGTGGCATGATTGCCGCCACCATCTTCGCGCTGCTACTCGTCCCAACGTTCTTCGTCGTCTTCCGAACGCTGTCCGAACGGATGGCTCGCAAGTCTGACACCTAGCGGACGGTTGATTTAGTCGTACACCGCATGACAACAATTAGCCATTCGGCGTTTGGCCCCGGTTGGCGTTCGACTAACCGCCGCCAACGCGGTACGG
>NZ_DDGH01000040.1:59558-60138 GCF_002337565.1 Rhodopirellula sp. UBA1907
CGCGGTACGGCTCATTCAATCAATAGCCCGCTTACGTCACGACGGCGAAAAACGTCTATCGAGGATAGATCGCGGCATAGCTTCCAAGTGTCAGCTTGCCGGGATCGATTCGTTAGAACTTGGTCCCAACCGCCCTGCCATGACGCGTGCCACCGGACGAGTCACATCCATTCGGTCCAGTGCGATCTTGATTGCTGCCGTGATCGGCGTCGCCAAGAACATGCCGGTGATACCCCACAACGTTCCCCAAAACATCAGTGCCAACAGAATCACCACGGGGTGCAAGTCGGCCGAATTGCCCATCAGCTTTGGTTCCAACAAATTTCCGCTGGCGACCTGAATCGAACATGTCACCGCGATCGCACTGACCATCCAAAGCAAACTGCCATCGGGATGCAACAAGATGAAAGGCAGCGGCAAAATGCTGGCCAAAATTGGGCCGATGTTGGGAATGTAGTTCAGCAAGAATGCCAACAACCCAAACGTGAGCGCCATCGGCACGCCAAACAACCAAAGTGCCATTCCAAATACGATGCCGGTTGCCAGCGAGATCATCGTTTTGACAAACAAGTACGATCGA
>NZ_DDGH01000040.1:60283-81715 GCF_002337565.1 Rhodopirellula sp. UBA1907
CCTGCCGATCGACTTGATACGCCAATGTGTTCTCGCCGTATCCGCTCAGGTTGCCAAGCAACAGGAAGAAGACGTAGATCAAAATCACAATGCTGGTCGAACCAAGCTGAAACAGTTCGCTCGACAGGCTCGCCACCGCGTTTCGCAGAAACGCTTCCAACTGGTCTCGTAAATCCGCGGCCGCATTGGCCAGCAACTCATCGGATTCCTGCCGCTCCACGGGAACGACCGCGGCTTCTGGTTCCCCGACCAAGTCCGCGACCGCAGCTTCGGATCGTTCTCCCACTTCGCTCGCTTCAAAACGCTCGGCAACGTTTTCATGCAGCCAGTCTTCCGCGTTCGAAACAATCTCTGACACCCGCATTCGGTACAGTTTGCCTTCTTCGGACATCTGAGCCATCGACAACCAAATGCTCATCCCAACCAGAAACGTTCCGCCGATCGCCAGTGCGAACGTGACGCCCGCCGCAACGATGCGATTCACGTTCAGACGTGCCTGCAAAAAATCAAGAATCGGCGTGATTCCGCTGACGATGAACAATGCCACCACAAACGGAATCAAAACGGACCTCAACCAATACACCGCCGCCGTCAACGCGATTGCCGTGAGGATCAGCAAACAGGCATCCTGCACCGGGTTGCTTCGTAAAGGCCGGTTCGTCATGGGTGACTTCGTCCTGGTTGCGTTGGAAACGATGATTGCGGCTTGGCAGGGTTCGCTCGCGCTGCTCGGCGGAACTATACCAAAACACCGTTTTCGTCATCAGCCACCGCCCGTGACCAGATGACTTTCTCAATCAAGCACGTACTGCGTGGCGGGCATCTCTGCGTCAGCGGTTGATGTGTTATGCCAAATCACTTACCTGCAGCAGTTCACTTCTCGTTTTGGTGCCGCAACAACCAAGCGTATACCTCAGGGTTTGCATACGTCTCTGTCCAGCTGTCATGGCCTGCTTCTGGGTAGATCGTCAGCTTGACGTCCCCACCGGCTCGCTGGATCGCGACGACCATCTCTTCGCTTTCTTTGAGCTCGACGACAGAGTCCTTCCCACCATGAAACGCCCAAATTGGAAGCGTCGCGAGTTCGTCCGCCCACTCGGTCTTTCCACCACCACAAATTGGAATGGCCGCCGCAAAACGTTCAGGGTGAGTCGCTGCCAGACGCCATGTCCCAAAGCCGCCCATACTCAACCCGGACAGATAAACGCGAGAAGTATCGATCGAAAGATGTTCTTCCACGTGATCGAGCAACGCCATCAGCTCATCAACCTTCCAAGACTCGACCACGTCCGCGCGTTCCTTGCCCGGCTTCGGACTTTGAGGTGACACGATCACGAACGGAAACTCCTTCCCTTCTTTCGCGACTCGTTTGGGTGGCCCGTGCACGGCAAGTTGTTTGAAGTTTCCATCACCGCTTTCGCCCAACCCGTGCAAGAACAACAGCATCGGAACCTCCTGCCCTGCTTGGTAGTTGCTTGGGGTGTAAAGCAAGAACGGAAGCTTGTCCGGCCGACCTTCAGCAGGCTCCGGAATGGCGAAAAAGTTCTCAGTCTGCTGGCCCGGTTCCACCTGAATCTGTGACGCAGACTCAACACTCGATGTCGCAGAATCCTGTGCCGACAGATTGCTACTGGAGGAACAATTCATGACAAAGGTCGTCGCAACGAAGGTCATCAAAAAGAAAGCGGGGACACTGCGTTTCATGGTCTGTCTATCAAAAGAAAGTGGTGCAGATGGGAATACTCTGAGGCACGAGACGACTCAAAGCGGTCGCCCCTCGCGGCCTGCGATGGAACGTCACCGCATCGCAGCATAATCCCTGGATAGCGGCAGTTTGTCCGCTGTCACGAATCGAAACAAAACAGCGATGACAGCGGCATTGTATCATCGACACTTCCAACCGGATTCCCCCAGATCCCCTTCGCTGATCACCAACGTTCATTCTGTCGTGATGAACGACTTACGATCGGTTCTCAGCATTCACGCACGCCCGTTTTCTCGCGCCCCGAAAGATTCGCGATGATGCATCGCCCTTTGCTCGCTTCGCTGATTTGGATTTTGCTGGCCGCGCCGTCCACTTTCGCGGACACACCGCCGGCACCATCCAAGCCGAACGTCCTGTTCATCGCGATGGACGACCTGAATGACTGGATCGGTTGCCTGGGCGGCCATCCGCAAACCATCACACCTAATCTGGACCGATTGGCCGCCAGCGGTGTTCTCTTCACCAACGCTCATTGCCCCGCACCCGCCTGCAACCCGTGCCGGTCGGCTGTCTTCACCGGAAGAGCCCCCAATCGATCGGGCCTGTATGACAATCGGCAACAAATGCGTGAAGTCATGCCGGACGAGGTCATCTTGCCTCAATACATGAGGAACCATGGCTACCACGCTTCGGGGTCAGGCAAACTGCTGCACTACTTCATCGACGCCGCGTCCTGGGATGAGTACTTCCCAAAAGCGGAATCCGAGAATCCTTTTCCGCAAACATTCTATCCATCGCAGCGTCCCGTCAGTTTAGAACGCGGCGGACCGTGGCAATACGTCGAAACGGACTGGGCCGCACTCGACGTGACGGATGAAGAGTTCGGTGGCGACTGGGCGGTCAGCCAGTGGATCGGCGAACAACTTCAACAAAAGCATGAGCAACCATTCTTTCTCGGTTGCGGAATCTATCGCCCGCACGAACCTTGGTTCGTCCCCAAGAAGTACTTCGAGCCATTTCCTCTCGAGTCAATCCAACTCCCGCCGGGATACCTCGAGAATGACTTGGACGATGTGCCTTCGATTGGACAGCGAGCGGCACGCAACCGTTACTTCGCCCACATCCAAAAGCAGGACCAGTGGAAACAAGGCATCCAAGGCTATCTCGCCTCCATCCATTTTGCCGATGCGATGCTCGGTCGCGTGTTGGATGCGTTGGAGTCAGGACCGAATGCAGACAACACCATCGTTGTGCTTTGGTCAGATCACGGTTGGCAATTGGGTGAAAAAGAGCATTGGCAAAAGTACACACCGTGGCGAGGTGTCACCCGCGTCCCCTTGATGATTCGCGTTCCGAAAACGTCCAGTCCATCGCTCCCAAACGGCACTCCAATTGGAGTCCGATGTGATGCCCCGGTGAATCTGCTCAGTCTCTTTCCGACTTTGCTCGACCTTTGCCAATTGCCACCCAATCCCGTCAACGATGGGCCGAGTCTCCTGCCGCTGCTAGAGGAACCAAACACGGTCACTTGGAAACACAACTCGGTCACCTACTTGTCTCAACCCGGTGCCTATGCCGTTAGCGGTCGAACTCATCGTTACATTCACTACCAAGACGGAAGCGAAGAGCTCTACAACATCCAAGCCGATCCATACGAGTGGAACAACTTGGCGACAACACCGGATGCGGCTGAACATCTCGCTCAGTTCCGTTCGGCATCACCGACGAATTTCGCCAAGCGTATCGAACCGTCGGTGAAGTCACTCGCGAAACTGACTTTTCGTACGATCCCCGAGGAAGGCGTTCCCGCGTCCAAGCCCGATGGCAACCAGTTTCCGGTGCACTTCATCAACCAACATCGCGATCCAGTGGAATTGTGCTGGATCGATGCCAAAGCAAAACCAAAGTCTTATGGATTGATCCAGCCCGGCCAAACCAAAACCCAATCGACTCGCCCGGGTGCCGTTTGGATGGTGAAAGAAGCCGATGGAGACAAACAACTCGGTTACTTCCAAATTGGTGACCGGACGGCTCAAGCGGTCATTCCCGCCAGCAAACCCAATGTCGTCATCATCCTCACCGATGATCAAGGCTGGGCTGACCTAAGTTGCCAGAACGAAGTCGATGACATTCGAACACCACACATTGATGGTTTGGCAGCACGTGGCGTTCGCTGCACCAACGCTTACGTGACTTCTCCCCAGTGCAGCCCTTCGCGAGCCGGAATGATCACGGGCCGATACCAGCAACGTTTTGGCATCGACACCATCCCGGACATGCCGTTGCCGACTGATGCGGCGACCATCGCCGAACACTTGCAACCTCAAGGCTACAAAACCGGCTTCGTCGGCAAATGGCACTTGGAACCCAACGTCACTTGCATCGATTGGATGCGCCGTGAATTACCGGCGATGGCGGGTAAACCCAGACGCCAAGTCCGGATTCCATGGAACAAGATCCAGCCCTATTCTCCGGCACAGCAAGGTTTCGACGAATACTACTGGGGAGCGATGACGAACTATCGCACCAACTTCGATCTCGCCTCCGGTGATCTGCTTCCACAGATGAAACAAATTCGCGACAAACGTTTTCGCATTGACATCCAAACCAACGCGGCAGTCAACTTCATTCAACGCAATCATGACCAGCCGTTCTACTTGCAACTGAACTACTACGGTCCGCACACGCCGCTGGAAGCAACGCAGAAGTACCTCGATCGTTTTCCCGGGCCGATGCCTGAGCGACGACGCTACGCGTTGGCAATGCTGTCCGCGATTGACGATGGAGTGGGACAAATTGTCGACCAGTTGAAAGCCGATGGATTGCTCGACAACACATTGATCGTCATGACCAGCGACAACGGTGCCCCGCTGAAAATGACCAAGCCAGACTCGTCCATCAATGGTGACGCCGGCGGCTGGGACGGATCACTCAACGATCCTTGGGTCGGCGAGAAAGGAATGCTTTCCGAAGGCGGTATCCGCGTGCCGATGATTTGGAGCCTTCCCACTCAATTGCCCAGCGGAATCACCTACGACTGGCCAGTCAGTGCGTTGGATATCGCACCAAGTGTTTTGAAACTTGCCGGCGGAGAACTTCCTTCCGGTGAAGCAGCGTTGGACGGCATCGACTTGATCCCACGATTGAACGACATCCAAAATCCGTCCACGCGAACGTTGTACTTCCGGTTCTGGGATCAAGCCGCCATTCGCCGTGGCAAATGGAAGTACATCTTCGTCGGCGATGGTCGTCGATTCCTGTTTGACCTCGAAAGCGATCAACACGAAAATCGCAACCTAGCGAAGGACTATCCAGAACTCGCTGACAAACTTCACGCCAACTTGGCGGCCTGGACATCGGAACTAACGCCCAAAGGCATGCCGCAAGGAAAGAAAATGCGAGAGCAAGCGTGGTACGACTTCTACTTTAAAGAAGCCGATCCGGTGAACTGAGCAAGCGTGTCGGCTCCATTCGTTTCTCGCTGCTTCGCACCCTCTCCGCTGAAACGAGGTCATGCAGTTTGCAACGCCGGTTTTGGCATTGTTCTCGTATGCAGCACCTCTCCAAAAACGAATTTTTGGGGGAGGTCGAGCCAAGGCGTACAGGCCGAGGCGAGGGAGGGTGCTTCTATCAACCGCTCGCAAACGTCGGAACAACAAAGTCGTGCCACGTCACTCCGTCCGGTAGGACCATGGATTCGGCAAATTCCAAGTGCAGAATTCGCCGGTGCCGCCAAGTGCCGGGATCAGACGAACCGCTGCAATGGCTGAGCAAAGGTCTCATCGCCAACACATCACCCGCCTCCGCGAAAATGGAAACGGCCGCGCTGACGTCTTCCCCGTCGCTGTCACTTGAATGATGCGAACCAGGAATCACTCGCAGTGGACCATTCTCATCGATCACTTCGTCCAGATGAATTCGAAGCGTCAGCATTCGTCGCAACACTTCGTCTGCTGCGATGAAGTGAGGGACTCCCGCCTTGACCGTCGGCCGTGAGAAACAAACGGAACTCACCGAGTTGTCTTCAACCGCGACGGATGTGTCCTTGTGCCAAGGCAACGCCCAAGTCCGATCGGGCGGCTTGTCAAAAAACAAAGCTCGCACCAATCCCAGCTCATCGCCCAGCTGCTTTCTCAAGAAGCCGATCAACGGTTCGCATTGCCAAACCGTTGTCACCTCAGGAATGCTGCCGATCAAATTGCGAGCCGCGTAAACATGACCTCGACTGGACCGAGCCCGAACGGAGTCAGACTCCTGCACCAAAGTCCGCGTGCAAACATCCAGCAGATGCTCGACCACCGACCTCGGCACCGCATCGCGAAGAATCTGGAATCCGTTTTGATCCAGCTCGTCACTGCTCATACGATTTGCCGCCTGCCGGAATGCCTTGCCCGAATTGTTTCGTCAAACAAGGCCCTGTCTTAGCAAGAAGCCTTGTCCGCGATCAACTCCCGCAAACCTTCGATTCCGATAGGCGGGTCTATTTGCCACGGAATGACCACCGCTTGTTTCGCGTATTGATCAAAAACCTCACGCAAGTAGGGTCCTTCACTTAATTGACGTCCAACCAGAATCGGATCTTTGACAACCAGCGGACTAAGCGATTGATTGACCACCCATGCAAACGGCTCGATCTCAGCTCGCCGCAGGTCTTGTTGCAACCGCTGAGCTTCATGAACCGGAGTCGACTCAGGCAACGTCACCACCAACACTCGCGTGAAGTCTGGATCTCGCAAACGCGGCAAAAGTTCCCGAACGCTTTCCGGCACCTCGTTGGTCTGCCGCGAAACTTCGCGGTGATACGCGAGTGCCGAATCCAACAGAAGAATCGTGTGTCCGGTGGGCGCGGTGTCTAGAACGACAAAGCCATCTTCGCCTTCCGCCACCGCATCGGCAAAGGCTCGAAACACGGCGATTTCCTCCGTGCAGGGAGAACGAAGGTCCTCTTCCAACAACGCTCGTCCTTGTTCATCCAAACCATCTCCCGCGGTCTGCAAGACCTCTTGTCGATAGGCCTCGGTCACTTCGGCAGGATCAATCCGACTGATCGTCAAACCGCTCAACTCATCGGCGGCCATGGTCGCACTCACGTGCGCGGCCGGGTCAGTGGTCGACAAATGAACCTTCAATCCTCGTTCAGCAAGCGCCACGGCAACGGCGGCGGCGATGGTTGTCTTGCCAACACCACCTTTGCCCATCGTCATGATCACACCGTGTTGCTGAGCCGCCAACTGATCGATCAACGCGGGTGCGGGCAAAGCCTCCAAGATCGAAACGCGTTCTTCACTGGCAATCTCGTTCGTGGCCGTCTCCACGTTCGTTTCGTCACTCCCGAGCTGACGAAGAGAATCGATGCCGACCAACCCATGAGGTGCCAAAGGAACAATCGTGCGTTGCAGTTGAGCGAGCCCGCTGGGCACTGCCGCTAAAGCCTCTTTGCAGCGTTGCTCCATCGCATTGGCGATCGGATCCGACTCACCTTGCGCCTCGAAGTTTCCGTTGATGATTAAGGCTTGGTTCTCGACGCCGAGTTCCCTCAGTTCGCCGCTGGTTCGATCCGCCTCACGAAGCGTGGAAGCTTCCGGACGCGTCACCAACACAAGCGTTGTGCGAGACGCATCGCCTAAGGACTTCACTGTTGATTGGTAAATAGCTTGCTGCTTTTGCAAACCCGCCAGTGGCCCCAAACACGATGTTCCTGATGTGTTGTCCTCCATGAATCCCGACCAAGCCGATGGCAACGTCAACAACCGCAACGTGTGCCCGGTCGGCGCGGTGTCAAAAACGATGTGATCAAAGTCTGCGGTCGCGCTCTCATCGCCCAACAGTCTGGCGAATTCATCGAAAGCAGCAATCTCCACCGTGCACGATCCCGAGAACTGTTCTTCCATGCTTTGCACGGCAGCTTCCGGCAAAACGCCACGATACGGTCCCACCATTCGCTCGCGATATTCCGCTGCCGCCTGCTCCGGATCAATGTTCATCGCCGAAAGGTTGTCCACCGCCGGAACGGACGTCGGCTTGGTACTGAGTGACACGCCCAGGACTTCGTCCAAGTTCGACGCGGGATCGGTTGATACGAGCAGAACGCGTCGGCCTCGATCCGCCAAACGCACCGCGGTGGCACAGGCCATGGACGTTTTGCCAACGCCACCTTTGCCCGTGAAGAACAAATTGCGAGTCGGTGATTCGAGGTAGTGCATAACAGTGGACACGTAAGAGAAAGATTCGTTCGGCCATCGGTTCGATAAACCGCCAGTTGAAATCAGCAGCAGCCCGAACCGCCGCAGCATCCACCATCTGCCGTTGGCAACATGGGTTTCACTTGCGTCTTCGTTTCCGTCCACAACGCCAGGTTTTCTCGCGAGGGATAGTCACTGCGACTAACGATTCGGCCATCGACCATAACCAACGGCAAGCACTCGACGCCGTCTTCGTTCAGCATCTGCTGGACGGTCGCGTTGCCAGCAAACTCGGCTGGTTCCTGAGCCAAATTGAATCGCTCAACGCGGTGCCCTTGTTGTTTCAGCCAATCCAAATCGGCTGCGAACCGTGGCAAAGTTTCATCCACCTGGGGCCCGCAAACACCGGTGCTGCAACACATTGCTCGGTCATAAATCTGAACGTGACTCATTGCTACTTCCTTTCCAGATCGCCAATCGCCGCTAGACGATACAAACAAGTAAAATAGAAGGGCGAATGAACAAACGTGAAGGCTCACACCCCTTCAATATCGCCAATCTACGATTAACGATATCGGTCATTCCCATGGTCGTCAACACAAAAAGTGCAGCAAGTTCTCGCGTGATCGCTTTTGCCGGCGGTTTCACGCCCCCGAATTGCCGCTCATTGATAGTCGAACAGGGCCGTCGCGGTCGTGTCAGAATCGCTGACGACACGCGCCCAGCAAGCAGAAAAACCAACCGGGAACTCGTGCCGGACCGTGCTGCCCGAGGGAACAATCAGCTTCTTGATCGGAATCCACCGCCCTTCGCCGTCCAAATCAACTTCCAAAGTCATCGTTACCGGATTCGCGTGCGTGTGCGACAGTGTCACCAATTTCTTGTCGTATCCCCGCATCAGATAGGCATCCGACGGTTTTCCCGCTCGAACGACGGAATCTTTCCAGGGTCCCCCGCGGCCGACTGGTCTACCGAACTTCCAAAGGTCATCCACTCCACCGAACCAAAGTCCCATTCCTGACGCCGAATCACGAAACACATGCTCGCTCGCGGTGGCGTCTTGTTTGACACCAGCCAGCACCAACAATCCGTTCCACGAACAATAGTCCGAGATACGTTTCCCATGGCTCGACACCGGGCGAATCAGATTCCAAGCCGGCGGAGCACCGTTGATCACCAACGGGACCTCATAAAACGTCCCATGAATATTCGCGATCGTGCGTTCTGATTCGACTTCTCGCAACGCTCGAGGCCAACCCGACTCAAAGGGTTTGTCATAGATCGCATCACCCTTGGGCAGTCGATAACGTTTTCCTTGATACCGAACAATGACGGAGGCGTCATCCACCGTGAACTCCGGTTCCGCTTGCAGCTTCTCCGCCAACCCCGAATCAAATTCGTCCGACACAAACTGGAAGTCGCTCTTTGTGAATTCAAATGCCTTTCCATCATCAGTCAGCAGCCGCAAGTCACGACTGCGTTTAGTCGGGTAGACCAATGCATTGGTGGCTTGTGAATCATCCACGTTCGCCAAGCCAGCGAACAGCTCCTCATGACGCTGCTGATTTGGATAAGCGGATGTTTGATGCAAGAACGCCGTCGCCATGCAATCGCGATCCGTTTTGAACCGTACCCAAACAGCGTCCATCTCTTCGGGAAGCATCTCGACAACCGAGTTTTCACCGGCCACCGAAAACTGACGAAAGTCAATCCACTCGTTCGTTCCATTGGGATCAATTTGCATCGTGACCTGAACGGAAGCATCCGCAGGCACCGTGATCTTTTTGGATTGCTGCGAAGCCTGCGATGTGTTCAACGTCGCTCCCTCACCACGAATCATCTTCACGGCTGCGTTGCCATCAACGAACGCGGTGTGCGGCATCCCAAATGATCCGGGCGTGTGCTCGGTTTCATTGGGGGGAATCGAGATTTTCCCTGCCGGGAAGGAACGCTTGTAAACCCGATCGTGGTGTCCATTGCCCCACCGAACTTCCATCTGCGTTAATTGCCAGTCCGAAGGCATTGGCGGGTCGCCTCGATGATCCACGGCCAAATAAACCGTGACAGGCTGATCGACTTGGAAGGCATAGCCCGTTGCCGGTCGAGTCCAGTTGCCACGTCGTACCGTCACGGTCGGAAGCGTACTCAACTCCTCCGGCATCGATGTGATTTCTTGTTGGTCAGTCGCTCGCAACGTGACCACTGGCTTCGATTTCAATTGGCCAACGGCCAAGTACAAGGTTCGCGATTGGAAACCATCGACGAGAAACGGATCAGACCACTCGTTGGCCTTCACTTCATCATCAATCCAGGGTCCACCATAGGCTGACGCAGGGCCCCAAGTCTGCAAGTCTTGGTAGTCACCGAACCACAGATTGCTCTGCGGTTGGCCCGCCAAGGGATTGCCTTGGATGCTGGTCTCATCCGTTGCCAAAACCAATTGACCGTTCCAGGCACAGAAGTCCGGAACGTAGCGGAGGTGGCTTCCGATGGGACGCAAACCCTTGGAATTACCCACCGAGAAACCTTCAGGAAAATCAAAGAACATGCCATGCATGTCCATCATCCAACGTCCGTCCGTGATCTCACGAATTCGCGGCCATTCGGTGTACCAACCGTGACTGGCGTCGTTGCAATAAGCTGCCTTGGGGAGCAAATACGTGTGCCATTTGCCGTCTTCCAACACCTTCAGCCGAACGGTTCGCCGATCCCATCCCATCGTCCAAATCGGATCGTCCCCGTCGCTGCCTCCGGTGATCCCATTGGGGCCGGTGACTTCCGTGTACTGCCGACGCTCGACGATCTTCCAAGTCTCACCATCCCACTCCGCCAGCACGCCGCGTTCTTCCTCCGTCTTGGCTTCGCCACCCACCAAGACATCCTTGTAACTTCCCACATGCAATTCCCCGTTGTTGGAAATCACCAAACGTCCTTGCGAAGTGTAGCCACCCTTCCCGTGCCACCCCGGAACGGGCTTCTTGAACAATCGATTGACCTCCAAGGAATGCACGTTGGCTTCCCAAATCGCGCCTTCCATATCGATGTAGTGCACCATGTTCTCCGGGTCATTCAGATGCCGTGTGATCGCCGTCACTCGCATCGGCATGTCGCTCGGCGAGATCGTTCGCACGTTGCCTTTGGAATCGATCAGATGATGGCCAATCAGCAACTGCTGTGACTCTTCATGGATCATCCGTCCCGCAGGTGTCCCGCCGACGCTTTCGGGATGCACATTCAAAGGCTTCGTCAAATCGGGATCAACCGAAAACAACTTGTGTTCGCTGCCGCGTGGCATGTGTGGTGCATAGTTGACCATCCAAAGCTTGCCAGCCCACGGCACGATCGCCCCGATCCCACACTCGTTGTGGCCCGTTTTCAAATGAGCCCCGTTCTGGCTGTAAATGCCATACGTCGTCAGATGCGGATAAACTCCGCTGATGAACAGATCGGTCCGCGCAGGTGGTTGCTGACCACAGACCAAACAGGCATTCGATACCATCATCAGAAGCAAAAAGCACGGGATAAGACGCCGCAAGGTTTCCATGATCAAGCTCAACAAGGTTCGGTGGGAGGACGGCTCGAAGATAACCGCGCTGCCCTGAAATAGCGGCAAACGAATCAATTGGACATAAATTTCGAGCGACTTCGAATTTCCCCCCATGTTTTTGTCCAAATAGACCGTCAACAGGCTGTCATCCTATGCATAACGAGAAACTGCCCGCCCCGCGATTGACCAACGGCATGAATTCACATCACGAAACGCCCAACTCCGATCCTGCGATCACCGGCCCCGTTGATCGCACCGAAGAATTCGTTCGCCTGCTTGGCCACACCCGTCGGCATCGGTTCGCTTACCTGATGAGCTTGATGAATGACCGAAATGACGTCGAAGAAGTCCTGCAAGAAACCGATTTGGTACTGTGGCGAAAGTTCGATGACTTCGAACTGGGAACCAACTTCACGGCTTGGTCGTGCCGCGTTGCATTCAATCAGATGAGAGCGTGGCGGCAGAAACAGCACCGAAGTCGATTGCAGTTTTCAAATGAATTTCTTGATGCCGTCGCAACCCAACTGGACACACAAACAGAACGATACGACCAGCGTTTGGAAACACTGCGTGCCTGCGTCCGTTCCTTGCCCGATCGTCACCAGCAACTGATTCAGCAGCGGTACACCGACGGCGACAAAATCGAATCGATCGCCGCTCGAACCGGTCGATCCCTCGACGCGATCTATCGCATGCTCAGCCGCATTCGTGATTCACTGCGAGATTGCGTGTCTCGCAAAATGGAGGCTGGCCTGACGTCATGAACGACTCCAACCAAAATCGATTCCTGGAATTGCGAGACGCGGCTCTCGACGGTCGCGCCACCCAAGAAGAAATTCGCGAACTCGAATCCATCGCGATGGCGTCCCCCGAACGACTCCGCGAATTTGCTGAGGCGGCTGCGATCCATGGCGAACTGTGTTTGCTGGGCACCGAGGCTCGCGAACAACAACCAACCGCGAATCCAGTGACTCGCGAAACAAAGGGTTCCCGAACCTGGCGAAGCATCACTTGGGCGATGGCCTTGGCCGCTTCCGTTCTGGTGGCGACCGCCCTTTGGAATCGCAACGCCAACCCAGCGGATTCCAACGAAACCTTTGCGGTGTTGGAAACAACTGTCGAATGCCTGTGGCAGACGTCGACCGTGCCGCTCGCGGAAGCACAACGACTCGGCGTCGGACACTTGCGATTGGCCAGCGGGTTTGCGTCGCTGCGTTTTGACAACGAAACCCAATTGGACCTGGAAGGCCCCGCCGACCTGCAAATCCTCGATCCAATGCACTGCCGTCTCGCCAGTGGAACCGCAGTCGTCACCGTCCGCGATGGCTTGCGAGGATTCGTGGTCGACACTCCCACTGGCCGCCTGACCGATCAAGGAACCAGCTTCGGCGTGTCGGTCAAATCCGACGGAGCCTCCGTGGTCGAGGTGTTCGATGGACGCGTCGATCTCGAAGTTCGGGAAACAGGCGAAACGCGAAGCCTGACCCAACAAACATCGGCGTGGTTGTTGTCCCGGCAAATCTTGTCACCCAATGAATACCGCCAGCCTTCAACAAACGACGCTCGCCGGCTGACACAAATCTTCACCTCTCAAGGCGACGGCGGGGACGTCTGGATTCAACGCGACCCTGAAAACCGAAAGGGCCCCGAAGAACTGTTGCTCGTCAAAAAGTCCGATGAACTGATTGAATTCGATCGCCAGATCCGCCTGCGGTTTGACTTCCGCGGCCTGGCTGATCAGCCAATCGAGCGAGCCGCTTTGCAGCTAACCGCGGTTCCTTCGGGAATCGGATTCGCATCGCGAACTCCCGACTCAACGTTCTCGGTCTACGGACGCTCCCTCCCGAACGAAGCAACACCGCTCTCACCCGACACCGTTCCCTGGTTGGATCTGGAAACCGAAACTAGTGGCTGGTCTTTGGTGGATCGTTTTGTGATTCCCAGAGGCAGCCAATCGGAATCTCACACCATCGAGTCCGCGTCGCTCAACGACCTTGTGAACCAACACCGCAGCGACATCATTGAACTCGCGATCATCCGCGACACACCGGAGACAATGGGCGGGGGATTGGTTCACGCCTTCGCCAGTTCGCGACATGAATCCATCCCCGGCCCCACCCTGCGAGTCTGGCAGTAAGAGCCTCGTCGCAAAATATTAGTGCACGTGCTGTCCCAGAAAACGCCGTATGTGATTCGCGATCACGTCACTATCTTCTTCCAGTGCGAAGTGACCGGTATCAAGCAAGTGCAGCTCCGCATTCTTCAGATCGCGTTGATAGGGGTATGCACCTTCGGCAGGAAAGATCGCGTCGTTCTTCCCCCACACGATCAACGTCGGTGGTTGATGCTTGCGCAGGTAAGCTTGCCACTGAGGATACAATGGTGGATTGCTGCCATAGCTGTGGAACATTTCCAGTTGTATCTCATCGTTCCCAGGACGATCGAGCAATGGTTGAACATGTCCCCAGTTGTCAGGGCTGATCGTCGCGACGTTGCGGACGCCATTGGTGAATTGCCACTTGGTCGCATCAAGCGTCAACATCGAACGAAGTGCCTCCCGATTCTCTGATGATCGTTCTTTCCACAACGCTTTCACGGGAACCCAAAACGGGTTGTCGATGCCTTCTTCGTAGGCGTTTCCATTCTGAACGATCAGCGTTTGAACTCGTTCTGGATGTGCCGTCGCTAGTCGGAATCCGACCGGGGCACCGTAGTCCATCACGTACAACGAGTAACGGTCCAGCTTCAGTCGTTCGGTGAAAACTCGAATCACGCGAGCCACGTTGTCGAACGTGTACTCAAACTCGTCGACCGACGGAGCCGAACTGTATCCGAACCCGGGATAGTCCGGTGCGACCACGTGATAACGATCCGCCAAAGCTGGAATCAAGTTTCGAAACATGTGGGACGAGGTCGGAAACCCATGCAACAGCAACACGGTGGGTGCATCTTTCGGCCCCGCTTCTCGGTAAAAGATCTCCAAATCGTCGATCCGCATCGTGCGATGCATGACCTGTGAATCCGCCACGACATGCGAGTGGTCTTCTGCGGTTGTGGTCGTAGCGATCGAGCCGGAAAAAGCCACGACGATGGCTGTTCCGATGACCGCGTGGGTGAGTGATTGAATTTTCATGATTCGATGTTTCGAGTTGATTGGATGAGTGGTCGGATGGATGTTCAATCGTCTGTTCTTTCGCCAAATGCCCTCGCGGAAACGGTGTTCACGCGAGGGCAAGTGATTGGCGGCTTCACTTCACGAGTTCTTCCAACCCCGGATCGTCCGATGGTCGGACGCCCAAGGGCCAATGAAACTTTCGCTCTGAGACATCGATCGCATGGTCGTTGATGCTGGCTTCACGACGCCGCATCAAACCATCAGGATCAAATTCCCAGTTCTCATTTCCATAGGCACGAAACCAACTTCCGGCGTCCGTTTGGTACTCGTACTGGAATCGAACGGCGATTCGATTTTCAGAGAACGCCCACAATTGCTTTGCGAGTCGATACTCCTTTTCCAATGTCCACTTTCCAGACAAAAAGTGAACGATTTGATCGCGCCCCCGCAGGAACACATCCCGGTTCCGCCATTCGCTGTCGATGGAATACGCCAGCGAAACTCGCTGCGGATCCCGCGAGTTCCATGCGTCTTCCGCCGCACGCACTTTTTGCATGGCGGACTCACGCGTGAAGGGCGGCCGGATGTCAGTTGGGCTTGCCATGTTGGTTCTCCATTGTTTCTAGCGCACCGCTTGGTTATTTCGCTTCGCGTTAAGCGACGCTGCAAGCTTCACTGTGACAACCGCACGACTCCGTTGCCGAATCATCCGACAACTTTTCAGCCGCCGGAAAATCCACTTCGGTTTGAGCGACATGGTTGAGGTAGTTGGTCAAGATGTTCAGAGAAACGTTGGCAACCGTTTCAGCGATCTCCGCATCCGTCACCCCCGCTTCACGAGCGGTCGTGACATCGGTGTCGGACACCAACCCGCGTTTCGCGACAACTTGATTTGCAAACGCCAGAATGGCTCCGGCCTTGGCGTCATCCGCTTTGCCTCGACGAGCGTCGAGAATCTCAGACGCGGTCAGGCCCGACATCTTGCCGAGCGCGGTGTGAGCGCTGAGGCAGTAGTCACACGAGTTTGCTTGGCCAACCGCCAAGGCAATTCGCTCGCGTTCTTTGGCGGTCAGTTCACCGCCCGCGAGAGCTCCACTGAACTTCAAATACGCATCCAAGACAGCGGCTGAATTGGCCATCACACGCATCAGGTTCGGCGTCATCCCAAGCTTGGATTGGACAGCGTCGAGCAACTCTTTGGCTTTGCCGGTCGCGTCAGCGGGGTTCACAGTTTCGATTCGGGACATGGTTGGACTCCATTAGGATCCGAGTGGTTTGGAAAGCACCGACAACAATCGTCGGTTTCGAACCTCCCTTAGGCACTAACCGTGCCAACCAAACCAAGAAAACCATAAGTCACTACCATGAAACAACTTACAAACCACACGCCAAACAAAACCGCGTCACGAAATCTCGTGGATTCACGAATTTTCGTTGCGAAACCACGAATTTTCGTGCATCCTGAGTCCCATGATTGAGCAACGAATTCCGCTGATCCGCGACCACAAAGAACTGTTGTTGGCGATGCCTCAACAGCGAAGCGTCGCCGACGTTTTACGATTGGTCGTCGATCACCTTGCCAGCTCACACGCGGTGGCCTTGGCTCGCATTTGGTTGATCCAACCGGGCGAAGGTTGTCCCACGTGCCCGATGCGATCGGAGTGCCCCGACCAAACCGAATGCCTGCACTTGGTGGCCAGTGCGGGAACGTCGGTCGTGGATCCCAACACGGACCTCAGCCGCATCGATGGTTCCTTTCGTCGGTTCCCACTGGGCGTGCGGAAAGTCGGACGCATCGCCGCTACCGGGACTCCGCTGGAAGTTCCCAACATCGATGGCGATCCCGATTGGTTGGTGCATCGCGATTGGGCCCTGCAAGAAAGCATCCTTGGTTTTGGAGGCCAACCGCTGGTTCACCGCGGCGAGGTACTGGGTGTGCTCAGCGTCTTCGCTCGCACCACGATCGGTGATGCCTGCTTTGATTGGTTGCGAATGATTGCGGATCACGTTGCCTCGGCCATCGCCAACGCGCGGGCCTGGGAAGAAATCGAAACCCTTCGTGGACGCTTGGAACTTGAAAACGATTACTTGCAAGAAGAGCTTCGTGGGGAAGCATTCGGTGAGATGATCGGGCAGAGCGATGCGTTGCAAACCGTCACGCAACAAATTCGTTTGGTCGCCCCCACCGACTCGACCGTGTTGGTGATGGGCGAAAGTGGAACTGGCAAGGAACTGGTCGCGCGTGAGATCCATGCTCGCTCCTCTCGTCGCGAACACCCGCTGATCAAAGTCAACTGCGCAGCCATCCCGCGTGAGCTTTACGAAAGCGAGTTCTTTGGACACACCAAGGGCAGTTTCACCGGTGCGTTGCGAGACCGCATCGGTCGCTTTGAACTGGCCGATGGCGGCACCTTGTTTCTCGATGAGATTGGCGAGATCCCCCTGGACCTGCAAAGCAAACTGCTGCGAGTTCTGCAGGAAGGCGAACTGGAACGCGTCGGCGAAGAACGGACTCGCGAAGTGGACGTTCGAATCATCGCCGCCACCAATCGAGATCTAAAGGCTGAAGCGGAAGCCGGCAAATTCAGACTGGATCTTTACTATCGACTCAGCGTGTTTCCAATCGATTTGCCACCGCTCCGCAATCGAAAAGACGATCTCCCGCTGCTGGCCGATCATCTCCTCACGATTCTTTCCCGACGACTTGGCAAGCCGACACCGAGACTCACGCGAGCCAACGCCAATGAACTTCAGCGTTATGACTGGCCCGGCAACATTCGCGAATTGCAACACGTGCTCGAACGTGCGTTGATCACGTCCCCGCCCGGAAAACTCAAACTGAATCTCGCGTCGCAACCCGACATCGAATCAAAAAAGACTGCTCTTGTTCAGTCGAATGAAACAGACGAGATCATGACCGCCGCCGAGCTCCGCTTGTTCGAAGCCAACAACATCCGCAAAGCACTGCAAGCGTGTGGCGGCAAAGTGTATGGCGACACGGGTGCCGCCGCTCTTCTCGGCATGAAGCCGACCACCCTTGCGTCACGAATCAAATCGCTCGGCATCACATCTTCGTAAAAAGCATGGACCGTTCTCGTGTTCGGTCGATTGCGGGTCGTCGCTCGATTTCGCTAGCAATGCATCACGCAACCGCCATCCACGTTGATGGTTTGGCCGGTCACTTCTTTGGCTCGTTCTGACGAGAGGAACACGATCATCGCAGCAACGTCTTCGCTGGTTTGCCAACGGGCGAGCGGGATCACGTTCTTGATCTTTTGATCCGTCCAGTCTTCGTAGGAAAGTCGATCTTGTGGTGGGGCGCCGTCACACCAAGCCTGCCAAACCGAACGGTTCAGAGCCGTCTTCACCATCCCGGGACAAACCGTGTTCACCCGGACATTGTGCGGTGCCAAGTCTTTGGCCATGCACTGAGCGAAGTTGATGTTGGCTGCTTTGCTGGCACTGTAGGGCGGATCGGTCTGCGATCCCATCTGTCCCGCGATGGATGCCAGAAACACAAACGTGCCCGATCGTTGAGCAACCATAGGAGGAGCCAAAGCCGCAGCAACGTTGGCCATTCCGATGACGTTGACCTCCAGAGTTCGTTTCCATTCACTCGGGGCGACACGGGTGAACGGGAAGCCAAACTTCCCCGACCCGATCGCGGCGCAGTGCACCACATGATCCAGGCGCCCGTGCTGGTCGAGGCAGCATCCGACCGCTTGTTCAACTTGTTGTTCATCGACGATATCGACAACTTGCGTGCCGACGTTCACGCCATGCTCTCGCAATTCGCCGGCTGCTTCTTCGACATTGGGCGAGACATCCCAAAGTTGAATCGAACAACCTTCTTCCGCAAACAGCCTCGCGGTCGCCAACCCAATCCCGCTGGCGCCACCCGTGACCAAAGCGGTGTTGCCGCTCAATTTCAAATCCATCTCTGTTGTCCTGGGAATGATCGGAAGAGGAGTGCGGTATTCAGGAAAGCGGAAGGATTCGTTGCCTCATCCACTACGGTTGCCACCGAAAGCGTCGTCGAGATACCAACATCGCCCGCATTCAACCTGAGTTCATGCCGTGACAAAATTCATGGAGATGCATCCAGGGAAAACGTCTGTCACGACGCTTCCACAGCTTTGCGATTTTCGCGTTCCTGCAGCAGTTGCAATGCGTGAGCTTCGCCCCACTTCTTCAGCGTCAGCAGCACGGGCGTGAGCGACTCGCCCTCTTCCGTCAATTCGTATTCGACCCGCGGTGGCACCTCGGCGTAGACGATCCGATTGACCAACCCGCTGTCCTCCAATTCGCGAAGTTGCTTGGTCAGCATTCTCTGCGTGACACAGCCGACCTTCCGTTTGAGAACGCTGAATCGGAGGCGTCCATCGACCATCAAATAGTAAAGCACGATGCCCTTCCATTTGCCTCCAATCAGTTCCAGCGTGGCCTCGACGGGACAAGCTGGCAATTCGTAGCTCGAATGCCGGGCTTTTCCATTGGTATCCATTGTGTGCCTATGTGCCTTAAAAGTGCGTTCTTGCCGGTTTGGCATCTACTCCTATTATCACACCGTACTAACAAACAAACAGTCACGCGACCGCGAAAACAACGAAATGTTCTTTCGCGTCCGAGCCTCTCTCGATTCAAAGGAAGCCAATCATGAAAGCCATGCTGATCAAGAACTACGGTGAAAACGCAGCCTTCGAGGCATCTGAAGTCGATCAACCGGAAGTCAAACCGGGGCACGTCCTGGTCAAGATTGCCGCTTCGAGCGTCAACACGGTCGACACGATGATTCGCAACATGGGAAAGGACCTTCCTCTCTCGCCTGACACACCCGCTATCCTTGGAATGGACTTCGCCGGAACCGTCGAAGCTGTCGGCGAAGGTGTGCAGAACTATTCCGTCGGCGACGAAGTCTATGGGTGCGCCGGCGGGCTGGCAGATCTGCCGGGCACCTTGGCTGATTACATCGTGGCCGATGCCGACTTGATCGCTCACAAGGCGAAGAACCTGTCGATGAAAGAAGCCGCGGCGTTGCCACTCGTTGCAATCACCGCATACGAAGGCCTGCTTCGAGCCGGCATCCAAGCGGGCCAGAAAGTCCTCGTGCATGGAGGATCAGGCGGCGTGGGCCATGTCGCGTTGCAATTGGCCAAGCACTTCGGAGCGGATGTCTATTCCACCGGCGGCGGTGACAAACAACTTGCACTGATTGAAAAGCTGGGTGCGACGGGCATCAACTACAAAACCGAATCGGTCGAGCAATACGTTGCCAAACACACCGAGGGAGCCGGATTTGATGTGGTGTTCGATTCCGTCGGAGGAGCCAACCTGACCAACTCGTTCGAAGCCGCTGCCCTCAACGGACAAATCGCGACGACGGTGTCTTTATGCGAACTGGACCTCACGCCAGCTCACTTCAAAGGCTTGTCCTTGCACATCGTCTTCATGCTGATTCCGATGCTGCACAATCACAAACGATCTGATCACGGCGACATCCTTCGCAAGCTGACTGAGATCGCTGAATCGGGTGCCCTGACTCCCATCCTCGATGAAACCAATTTCTCCTTGGAAGAAGCGGGCGAAGCCTACGCAAGACTGGAAAGCGGCAAAGCCATGGGCAAAGTCGTCATCGAGAACAAATGACACTTCTCAGGTTGAATTGGCTGGACAAAGCTCATCACAGTCTTGGCCGGTCTCAATCTTCATCGTTGAGTACAGTTTCCTCTTTGATGTTTTTGCCCATGCAATGCGGCTTCACTTTCAAACATTGATCCCAGCAGGCATCTCATCATCAGCAAGATCATTCCACGGAGAATCCGATGAAACGTATTTTGATCACCGGGGCAACCGACGGCATCGGTTTCGAGACCGCCAAGATACTGGTCTCACGCGGTCACCATGTTTTGATTCACGGCCGCAGCGAAGCCAAGCTCCAGCGGGTCGCACAGTCTTTGAAATCACTGTCGAGCGACGCATCGATCGAATCCTATCTCGCGGATCTATCGAACATCACTGAAGTCGAGTCACTTGCCAATGCGGTCGCCGCGAAAGGGAACCAGCTCGATGCACTGATCAACAACGCAGGTGTGCTTTCCACATCTGACACGATGACTTCTGACGGTCTCGATGTTCGCTTTGTGGTCAACACAATTGCCCCCTACCTGCTGACAAAACGACTTTTGTCGCGGATGGATTCATCCGGACGGGTCGTCAACGTTTCCTCTGCCGCTCAAAAGCCAGTCGACATGGCTGCGTTCCGCGGCGAACGTCAACTGGAAGATTTGGAGGCCTACTCCCAAAGCAAGCTCGCTCTTACCATGTGGTCTCGAGGATTAGCTGATAAGCTTGGCGCCGATGGCCCAGCGATCATCGCCGTGAATCCGGGTTCTCTGCTTTCCAGCAAGATGGTTCATCAAGCGTTCGGCGTCCCAGGAAAAGACATCACGATCGGAGCCAACATCCTTGTCCGCGCAGCTCTGGACGATGAGTTCGCCGATGCCTCCGGCCACTACTTCAACAACGACGCCGGTGATTTCGGCCCGCCACACGCTGATGCACTGGACGGGGAAAAGAACGCCGCGATCATCGATCATTTGGAATCGATTCTCGCGACCGCCTGAGTCCACCGCACTGCAAGTGTGCTGATTGCTCTCGCTGAAGAAGTTCATAAAAATGAATGATCGTTGGCGTTGAGCATAAATACGTGGCAAACGTTGACTTGGTCCGTGCGTTCCTATTGCTCTTGCCCAGTTGGCTACCTGCGCGAAGCGTTGTCCGTTGCCGCCCAGACCAATACCAAGACTGATCCATTGGTCGGAAAGCATCTCAAGAAGGTCAAAACGATCTTGTTTCAAAACCTGCACTTTAGGCGAACGGATGC
>NZ_DDGH01000113.1:0-45478 GCF_002337565.1 Rhodopirellula sp. UBA1907
GCATGGGAAGCGGCGCGGATTGCCCTCCCCCGGAAATCTCACTGAACGCTCGCTTTCCGACCCCTCCCGCTGCTCGGGCGGGGTTCTTGAGGCGTCACTGGCACAGCACTCAAAAACTGCACGACCTCCATTGGAAACGGGGAGATCATGACGCTAACCACTTCCGCGGATCAGTAAACTCAAACGACCCAGTAGACTCAGACAAAGGCCCAACCTTGAAACGTCCTCGACGCAAAATCGTGCCGTTGATCGCGGCTGTCATCGTCCACTGCCTGATCGCCGGAGTGACGAAGTCTGCTCCCGCGGCGGACTATCAAATCGTATTCTCGACCTTCTTTGGCGGCAGCGATTGGGAACATGCTCGTGACGTGGTCGTCGATTCCGATGGCAACGTGATCATCGTCGGCGGAACAGTTTCCAACGATTTCCCCACCACCGACAATGCGTTCCAGCGAACCCAGAACCGGTCAGGAACAAAGACCGACAGCGCCGGTCACTGCGATGCCTTTGTGTGCAAGTTTGACCCAAACGGAACGTTGCTCTGGTCAACGCTGCTAGGAGGCCCCAATTACGACCGTGCATACGCGGTCGAAGTCGACCCGATAGACAACATCATCGTCGCCGGAAGAGCTGGGCCTGGATTCCCTGTATCCGATCAAGCGTTCCAGACAACATTCCAGGGATCCAAGCAAAGCATCTATGGAATGCAAAATGGATTTGTGACCAAGCTGAGTTCCGACGGTTCAACGGCGATCTGGAGCTCCTATGTCGGCGTCAATCAAATGTGTCGCGATGTATCGGTCGATTCTGAAGGTTCAGTCTACCTACCGCTTTGCTACACCGGAAACGGTCCCAAACCACCGATCCAATGGTTTGCAAACGCCTATCGCGATCAACCCATCGGTGGTTCCGATGTGGGCGCCATCAAAATCAGTCCGGATGGCCAAGACGTGATCTGGGCGACTTGGATGGGCGGTTCGGGCGACGAGGTCGGAAATAGCGGACTGCGTCTGGACGACGACAGGAATGTCTTGCTCAACTTCACGACCAAGTCACCGGACGTGCCCACCACCGATAATGCTCACAAGCGAACCTACAGTGGAGGAGCCGATTCATTCATCGCAAAGCTCAGCCCCAGCGGCAACGAACTCATGTACGGAACCTACTTCGGTAGCTCGGGTGACGAAGAGGGCAACAGCACGCACAGCATGGCGGTGGACTCTTTGGGCAACGCTTATCTCGCTATCTCCACCACCAGCAAAGACTTGCCGGTGACATCGGGTGTGGTGCAATCAAAATTCGCGGGAGGCAACCGGGACATCGTGGTCGCGAAGTTTGATCCGCACGGTGGCTTGTTGCGATGCACGTACCTGGGCGGCACCGACAACGAAGGTCCCGATGGGGTCTACGCCGATAACCTCGGCAACGTTTTCTTCACAGGCAACGCGTCCTCGGCTGATTTCCCAGTGACCGCCAATGCGTTGCAATCAACCCTGGCCAATCCCAACGACGCGATTGCAGTCGTGTTGTCCGATGACTTTTCAAAGCTGAAGTTCAGCAGCTACATCGGAGGGGAGAGCTATGACGATGGCCGATCGTGTTACCTCGACAAGGCCGGCAATCTGTACATCACCGGTTCGACCAACGGCCCTGGCTGGCCGATGAAGTCCGCCCACCAAGCAACCTTCGCTGGAGGCGGTGGTGGAAAAGAGTTGTGCTACAAAGGCGGCTGTTACGCGGGCGACGTGATTCTGGCAAAGATCAAACAAGTCACCGATCGCGAAGCAAAAGCATCAGCCGAACGGCGTTAGCCGCGGTTCTCACAACCACGGCGAATCGCATCGTTCTCGCGATCCCAATCAACGCCTCAACCGGCGGTTGTTCGTGCGTTTCCGTGCTACAACCGGGCCTAACGGCCGGCGGCTAATAGGCTCGTGCGATTGTGACGTCCCCCAAATAAAAACGCCGCGACGGATCGCGGCGTTTGTGCAACAAAACACTGGCCGCCCGGCATTCCACCGGACGACCAGCGCCTGTTTGCAAACAACAAATCGTCTCAGAAACTCAAATCACTTCGCAGCAACCTGTGTCTCTTTCGCGTCCGATTCCTTCACATCGAATCGATCCAGGTTCATGACCTTTGTCCATGCGGCGACAAAGTCCTCCACGAACTTTTGCTTCGCATCTTCGCTGGCGTAGACCTCCGCGATCCCTCGCAATTGCGAATTGGATCCGAAGACGAGATCCACTCGGCTGGCGGTCCATTTCAAGTTACCCGATTCGCGATCGCGTCCTTCAAAGAAGTGCTCACACATCGGTGACTGTTTCCAAACCGTATTCATGTCCAGCAAGTTGACGAAGAAGTCGTTCGTCAAAGCGCCGGGACGTTTCGTCAAAACACCCAAATCCTCCAGCGGACCAGCACCCGCATTGGTATCGAGGGCACGCAACCCGCCGACCAAGACGGTCATTTCGGGTGCGGTCAACGAGAGCAAGTTGGCTTTGTCGACCAGCATCTCTTCGGCAGGACGGTCCGCGTTGTGACCTTGGTAGTTGCGGAAACCATCGGCGATTGGCTTGAGCGGTTCAAAGCTTTCCACATCCGTCATTTCCTGAGTCGCATCGGTGCGACCGGGAGTGAACGGAACTTGGATCGCGTGCCCCGCCTTCATTGCCGCGGCTTCCACACCGGCACAACCGCCCAGCACGATCAAGTCGGCGATCGAGACCTGCTTGCCGTCTTTGCGATTTGCGTTGAATTCCTTCTGCACACCTTCCAATGTAGCCAGAACATTCGCCAACTCAGCCGGCTCGTTCACTTCCCAATCCTTTTGTGGTGCCAATCGGATACGCGCCCCGTTGGCTCCGCCACGCATGTCGCTATTGCGGAAAGTCGATGCGGACGCCCAAGCCGTTGATACCAATTGCGACGATGTCAATTCCGTCGCAAGAATCTTTTGCTTCAGCTGTTCGATCTCTTTCGATCCGATCACGTCAAACGTCGCCTCGGGAATCGGGTCTTGCCACAATTGTGGTTCAGGAACACTGTCACCCAGCAATCGCGAAACCGGGCCCATGTCACGGTGAGTGAGCTTGTACCAGGCTTTGGCAAACGCCTTTTCGAACTGCTCTGGATTGTCATGGAATCGACGTGAGATCTTGTTGTATTCCGGATCCATGCGAAGAGCCAAATCGGTCGTGAACATCATTGGCGCGTGTGACTTCGACGCGTCGTGAGCATCCGGCACGGTGCCCTTCGCGTTTTCGTCCGTTGGCGTCCACTGCCAAGCACCAGCGGGACTCTTGACGAGCTTCCACTCGTAGCCAAACAGGTTTTCGAAGTAGCCGTGCGACCATTCTGCGGGAGTCGATGTCCATGCACCTTCCAAACCGCTGGTGATCGTGTCACCCGCGTTGCCAGTTCCGTGCGTGTTGATCCAGCCCAACCCTTGTGCGGCGAGGCCTTCACCTTCTGGTTCCACACCCATGTTGCCTTCCGGCGACGCCGCACCGTGTGCCTTGCCAAACGTGTGACCACCAGCGATCAACGCGACTGTTTCTTCGTCGTTCATCGCCATTCGGCCAAACGTTTCACGAATGTCCTTGGCCGCTGCGATCGGGTCAGGTTTGCCGTTGGGACCTTCCGGGTTCACGTAGATCAAACCCATCTGCACCGCCGCCAATGGGTTTTGCAAATCGCGATCGTCGCTGTAGCGTTTGTCGCCCAGCCACTCTGTTTCAGGCCCCCAGTAAACATCCTTCTGAGGTTCCCAAACATCTTCGCGGCCGCCAGCAAAGCCAAACGTTTCGAAGCCCATGTCTTCGAGAGCACAGTTGCCGGTCAAGACCATCAAGTCAGCCCAAGAGATCTTGCTGCCGTACTTCTGCTTGATCGGCCAAAGCAAGCGACGTGCCTTGTCCAAGTTCGCGTTGTCCGGCCAACTGTTCAGCGGAGCAAAGCGTTGCGTCCCATCGGATGCACCACCGCGACCGTCCGACACACGGTAGGTACCCGCGCTGTGCCAAGCCATGCGGATGAACAACGGACCGTAATGTCCATAGTCCGACGGCCACCAGTCTTGCGAAGTGTTCATCAACTCCTTGATGTCAGCTTTGACGGCGGCCAAGTCCAACGAATTGAACGCGGCGGCGTAGTCAAAGTCTTCTCCCATCGGGTTGCTCTTCATCGAATTCTGATGAAGCATGTCAAGGTTCAATTGATTCGGCCACCAATCGCCATTGCCCATCGCTCCGGACACGGTGTGCCGATTCGGGCCAGCCGGATTGCCCATCACGGGACACTTGCTGAGCGCATCCGCTTGAGATGCCGAAGCGTTGGGTGCCGCTTCCTGAGCGACCAAACTGCCGGTGGCTGACGCCGCCAAGCAACCGAGAGTCAGCGTCAGTGGGCGAATGGAAACAGGTCCGCGAAACAGTCGCGTTGCAAATCGACGGCAGACCTGGGCCGTTGTTGGTTGTGGATTCATGTTGGTAAGTGTGGAATTCATCGTCCGCGTCCTCAAAAAAGTTGCAAACAGGTCCCAAGCACATTCGCTTGGTGAAGTGGGGTCACGTACTAGTATCGGGCTGAGCCAAGAAACGTCCAATGCATTCACCGCATCTTCACCATGCACCAGACGCATGACAGCAAATCAACGGTAGGGAGCCGATCTTCACGACACCACCAAAGTGCGGCAAATCACGGGTCGCAAACCGCTCTGACGCTCAAAATGCACTATCATGAGCATCCGATCGCCACCGCGATTCCCGCCTTTTTTCGCCCGCCCGTTTTGTTGCTTTCAGACAGTTCCGTCGCCCGTTTTTGTCGAGGCAAAGACATCGTCGACCTGCCGCCGCAGCAAATCTCCGCCCAATGGAAGAGCGATGTCTCTGCCGAAACTGCCCAACCGCGTCCTGTCTGTCTTTTTGGCTGGCGTGCTAGTCTGCACCACCGCCTCCGCCCAGCGTCCACCAACTGGCGTTCCGAAAGGAGTCAAAAAAGTTCTGCGGATCGAACCTCGCCCAGGCAACGGCCGCAACAGCGAAGGCGACTTCGTTCAGTTGAAGGACGGGCGACTGCTGCTGGTGTACACCAAGTTCATCGGCACCGGAGACCACGCGCCGGCGGCGTTGGTCTCGCGTCACTCGAGCGACAACGGCATCACCTGGACAACCGAAGACGCCTCGGTGATCGAACGCGGTGATGACGACGCGAATTTGATGTCTGTGTCTTTGCTGCGTTTGCAAGATGGCCGCATCGGTTTGTTCTACATCCGCAAGTACGATCCGACGCCGGAAGCGAAGCACCTGTTCTTGGATGACATCTTGATGCGAACCAGCTCGGACGAAGGAGACACTTGGTCCGAACCGACTCGCATCGTGCCCAAAGACACACCTTCTTACAGCGTGCTGAACAACGACCGCGTGATTCAACTTCGCAGTGGTCGATTGGTCGTGCCGTTGGCGGTTCACTATCGAGTCGGTTGGCCAGGCTACCGGAAGTCGGCCGAGATGGTTTGCTACCTGTCGGACGATCAAGGAAAGACCTGGCAACGCAGCCAATCCGCGTTGACATCAGAATCACTTGCACAGGAACCGGGTGTCGTTGAACTCAGCGACGATCGCCTGATGATGTTTTGCCGCAGCAGCAACGCCCAGCAACTTTCCTACTCGGACGACCAAGGCGACACTTGGTCGGACTTCACACCGTCCTCCTTCACTCAGCCAACCGTTTCGCCCGCATCGATCGAGCGAATTCCATCGACCGGCGATTTGCTGATGCTGTGGAACAACGGCGACGACGAACTGGCAAAGAAACACCCCGTTGGTCGACGTCCTTTCACCGCGGCGATTTCGAAGAATGACGGAAAGACTTGGCAGAACATCCAAAATGTCGGAACCGATCCCGAAGGCTGGTACTGTTACACCGCGATCGAGTTCGTCGGCGATCATGTCTTGCTGGCGCACTGCGAGTACCCACGGCTGAACTCGTTGCAAATCACACGAATTCCAGTCGTTTGGTTCTATCAAGACGAACCTGTTTCCGCCAACAAGCCCGCTGATTCTCAACCAGCAACGCTGGACTACTCGGTGTCACTTGAAGTCGCCCATGAAGGGTTTGATGGCAAGGAATGTTGGGTGCATGCTCGCGTGGGAACTGTTCCCAATGCAGACGGCGATCCCACTGCGGTCATGACCACCCAAAAGTTGCTGCTGTCGGGATCGGATGTCTTCTACCGTCTGCATGAATCCAGAAAACCAACCGAGTCAGATTCATGGTCGGAACTCAGCCCCATCGATTCCTTTTCACGACAAAAGGTGGAAGGCGATGACATGCCACGCGGTGGAGAAGGTGCCGAGGCGTTGTTGCAGGATGGCGACGAAACGACCGTATGCGACTTCGTCCCGCAGTGGCACGCGGCCAGTCAACGTCTGTTGGGAATTGGACAAACAGTTTGGTATCGCAACAACCGAGTGATGCATGTTCGTCCGCGAGGCGTTGCGTACGCTGTGATGAACCCTAGCAATTCCAATTGGAATGATTGGAAAATCCTCGAACTGCCTGACGAGCCCCAGTTTCAAAGTGCGGGCTCGGGCAGCGTCCAACGAGTCGACTTGCCCGGCGGAGACGTCCTGTTGCCGATCTATTGCAAACGCCCCGAACAAAAGCAGTACTCTTCGCTAGTCGTGCGATGTCGCTTCGACGGCGAAACACTCCACTACATCGAACATGGCAACGCGCTGACGATTCCCGTCGAAAGAGGCATGGCCGAACCATCGCTAACGCACTACGACGGTCGCTACTACATGACCATCCGAAATGACCAACATGGATATGTCGCAACCAGCGACGATGGCCTGCACTTCGATGAACCACGACGTTGGCAATTCGATGACGGCAAAGACCTAGGCAGCTACAACACCCAACAACACTGGGTCACGCATAGCAACGGTCTGTTCTTGGTCTACACACGGCGTGGTGCAAACAACGACCACGTGTTTCGACACCGTGCTCCGCTGTTCATCGCTCAGGTGAACCCTGAGACTCTACGCGTGATTCGCTCCACCGAACGAGTTCTGGTTCCCGAGCACGGTGCACGGCTGGGTAATTTCGGCGTGACCCGCGTTTCCAAAGATGAGACCTGGGTCTCAGTGACCGAATGGATGCAGCCCGCTGGAGTCGAGAAGCATGGCAGCAACAATCGAATCTTCATCGCGAAACTGAAGTGGAACCAACCAAACGACCTCGCGTCGATGACCAACAATCCGGGAATCAACGTCGAGCCAACGGCATATTGCAAACCGCCACGTGCGATGGCGCATGAACTCGGTGACTATAGTTCGCCGCTGATCTTTGAAGACGGAACGAAAGTCACCGAAGCGAGCCAATGGCCGCAAAGACGTGAAGAGATCCGATCGCGTTGGGAATCCTTGCTGGGAAAGTGGCCGGAGCCGATCGCCGATCCTCAAGTCACGATCTCAAAGACCGACCAACTCGATTCGGTGACGAAGCACACCATCCAATTCCAATGGACTCCCGGTGAAAAGACCAACGCGTATCTACTGGTTCCCAAAACCAACCAGCCCGCCGATCACAATCTGCCAGCGGTCCTTTCGGTCTACTACGAACCCGAGACCGCCATCGGCCAGGGCAAACCGCATCGTGACTTTGCGTTGCAATTGGCTCGCCGCGGATTTGTCACGCTATCCATTGGCACCACCGAAGCGACAAAAGCAAAGACGTATTCGTTGTATCACCCATCGATCGACGATGCGTCGGTGCAGCCGTTGTCGATGCTCGCCTATGCCGCCGCGACGGCATCGCAAGTTTTGGCGGACCGCCCCGAAGTCGACCAAAAGCGGATTGGCGTCGTGGGCCATTCCTTCGGTGGCAAATGGGCGATGTTCGCCGCTTGTCTTTCCGAACGATTTGCCTGTGGTGCCTGGTCAGATCCTGGCATTGTTTTCGATGAATCGATGTCAGGCGTGAACTACTGGGAACCGTGGTATCTGGGATATCATCCCAAACCCTGGCGTAAACGCGGACTGATCACCCAGGACAACCCAGCTCGCGGGCTGTACCCACGACTGGTCGCCGAAGGCCATGATTTGCACGAACTGCACGCTTTGATGGCACCGCGTCCGTTTCTTGTCTCGGGTGGGTCGGCTGATCCGATTCATCGCTGGAAGGCACTGAATCATTCCGTCGCGGTCAACGCTTTGCTCGGACACGATGATCGAGTCGCAATGACCAACCGTGCCGATCACTCGCCGAACGAGGATTCCAACTCGGTCTTGTACGCATTCTTCGAAAAACACTTGGCGTCACAAGACACTTCCTTGTGACGGACGCGCCGTGGTGGACCAGCCAACCGAACCCCGATTCGGTAGATCCCGTTTCTTCGTCACAGTCGCACCGAACGAGCTGTAGCGTCGCGTTTGCTTGAGACCGCACTCGAAAAGACGCACACATCCGAGTGATCCGTGACCAACGCTTCGAAATACAAAGCCTGCAGGTCAGGTCATTTTGAATCAGTTGGATTGTGGAAGACAAATCGATGAATTGCGGATCATGCGGTGCCCCCGTCACACGAATGGGACGATCTGGACGTTACTACTGCGACTATTGCGAATGCGCCGCGGTCGCGAATCCGCTGAATGATTCCATCGATGGGCTCGTGCTGACCGGCACCACCACAGAAACACCCTGTTTGACCTGCGACCACACTCATCTAGAACTCGGATCGCTCGGCAAGTATCCAATCCAAGGATGCCGACGGTGCCAGGGCGTCCTGCTGAATCGCTCCACATTCGCCATGTTGATTCGTGAGCGACGAGAATCTTACGAAGGCCCCGATCGAACCGGCGAGTTTGATCCCGCGTTGGATGGTCCCCGCGATCACCATTCCCGGTTGAATTGTCCCAAGTGCCGCACACTGATGGACTCGTTCTTTTACGCCGGCCCCGGGCGCGTCGCCATTGACTCATGCAGTCGATGCGAAAGCGTTTGGCTGGACTGCGGCGAGATCACATCCATCACCGAAGCCCCCGGACTTCGCTGAGACGACCTGTTTGCGAACGTCTCAACTGAAGCCGCCTGGGCCTTCGCGAGTGGTGAGACAGGCCGTCAGGCACAACCACACTCGCAACCCGGCAGCCAGTCAATCAATCGCGAATCGCTTCACTCTTCGATCCGATAAATCGCATCGGCGGTACGGATGAACAAAGCGTTTCCGTCGACCGCCGCAGATGCAAGCGTGCGTTCTCCAAGATCATTCTCCGCCAAAACCTTGTAGTCAGGCCCCGCCGCGATGACACTCGTCAGTCCTGATTCGTTGGTGTAGTAGATTTTGTCGTCGACCATCACGGGCGAAGCCGAAAAGCCTCCGCCGACACGCTTTTTGTAAACGATGTCACCGGTGGCAGCCTCCACGCACATCGCGATTCCATCGTCGCTGATGGAATAAATCCATTCCTCATCAGCCAACATGGATGGTGTGTGCGGAACGTTCTTTTTGAGAGACCACTTGAGATGCGTGTCCGTGACATCACCTTCGCCGGTTGGATCGATCGCAAGCATGCTGGGTGTGTCATAGCTGGTCGACAGGAAAACCAATCTATTGTGATAGATCGGTTTGGGAATCACCGAGTACCCGGAATACAACAATTGCCAGATCACTCGCCCATCGTCAGGAGAGATCGATAGCACGCAGTCGCTTCCTGGTGCGATGACTTGCCCTTGACCATTCACGGAAATCAAAGCCGGAGTGCAAAACGAAAACTTTCGGCTCGCATCGTTCGGGCGATCCACCTCCCAAACAACCTCGCCCGTGTTTGCATCCAACGCAACCACCTTCGGATCGCTTGCACCATCGCAGGTGAAGATCAACTTGTCATCAACCAACACCGGCGTGCCACCGTTGCCGTGAACCGGTTTGAAGAACAGATCCCGATTCTTCCAAATCTCGTTGCCATCTAAATCAACGCAAGCCGTCCCCTGGTAACCAAAGTGCACAAACACACGGTCACCATCAACGATGGGAGTCGGGCTGGCGTGCGAATTCTTCTTGTGAATCTTCGGGCTCTTCTCAGCCGTCTGTTCCATCAGCGAAACGGTATTCAACACATCGCCGCTCTTCGCATCCAAAACGATCAATGACAAATCAAAGTCAGGCGATTTGGAATCACCGGCCTCACCAGCCGGGATAGCAGCGGACAAATAAATTCGTCCGTCCGAGACAACCGGCGATGACCAACCTTGACCGGGCAACGGAGTTCGGAATGCAATGTTCGTATCACGCGACCATTCAGTCGGAACGTTGGAGGTCCCTTCAGCGATCCCGTTGCCAGACGGCCCTCGAAATCTCGACCATCCCTCAGCAGCCACATGAGAGATGGGCGATCCGAAAAAGCAGACAGAAATCAAAAACGAGAAGACAGAGGTTGCGAGATGGAATGATCGGATCTTGGTCATAGAAAGATGGCAGCAAGGATGTTGTAAAAATGGGTTCGCGAATTGTCGATGCGATTGCTTCGAGCTCAACAAAAATCGAAACAGTTGGTCGAACCATGATAGCCGATGTTCGGTCGGGTAGAATCAGCATCCCGATCAAGAAACCATCGCCGCGGGCAGCATTGACCGACACCCCAGTTCAAAAGAATGCTTGATGAGTACAGAAGCAAACCCAAACGGATCCGTTCCACTGACTCGGCGAAATTGGTTGCTGGCGACCGCGGCCAGCGGTGGCATGTTGTTGCAAGGAAGCGACGCTGTTTCGTCGGACGATTCGACATTCTCTTCGACGCCTCATTTCTGGTACCGACTGGCTCCCGAGGGGCCGTACATCGATTCCCAAAGAGACAACAAGGCGTTCGGATTTGGTCAAGGCAAGATCTACTTGTCCGAAGACAACGGTCAAACTTGGCCGCACGACGCCATTTTTCGCGATGCGGAAAACATCACGTTCAGTTGCATCCTCGGGAACGGAAACATCCTGTTCGCAACACGTACGCGATTGTTTCTCAGCACCGACAACCTGAAAACGTACAAGGAAGTTGTTGTTCAAGACGCCGACGGCAGCGACTACGTTCCCCATCAACCGCTCGATCCGGCGAATCCGGGCTGGTACTTTCATCCGCTCGATGGAGTTCACACCTGGGACGTGAATGGTTCCGAAATGTTGGTGTGGGGCAACTACTGCAACGTGCTGGGCGGAGCGGTACCGGTCAACATTTACTATTCGACCGACCAAGGCGAGACCGTCAAAATTGCGTACTCATTTGGTCAGAGTCCGGCGTTCCAACAACCCGGCGCTGGTCCCGAGGATCTACTCGGCGATCCAGACAATCCGGTCGTCTGCCGGCATATCCACTGTGTGACCTACAATTCTGCCGAGAACGCTTTCTACGCCTGCACTGGCGACCACGATCGCACCGATGCCGACGGCAACAACCACCAGGAATGCCACTGGCTTCGCGGCACCTACGACGCCGCGAGTGATGCGTGGGATTGGCAAGTCTTGGTGTCCGTCAACTCGAACTCTCGATACAAATCCGGCGGAATCAACTTCGTCGACGGGCAACTCTACTGGGCCGCCGATGCCAACGGAAAGAACGGCACGATGCCGCACGACCGCGGCATCTTTCGTTGTGCGCCGGAGGATCTCGCGAATCCAACCAAGCATGAATTGTTGTTCAACCCGCACTACGAATCCGCCAACATGATCATCGAAGATGGCGTGATCCTTTCGGCCCACTACGCTCCCGCATCGCCTTACGCAACGGGAATCATCTATTCACCGGACTTGGGCAGGACATGGGCCCAATACGACCTCAAAGAGTTCGGCCAAAGAAGTGCAATCCGGTTCCACAAGAAAAACAGCGACGGCTGGTTTCGGGTCGATTTACGGAAAGGCTGGATCGAACGCGGCGAAGTCCTGTTCATCAAACCCAAACCCATTCACAGCATCGTTAAAGAGAAAACACCAGCAAGCGAATGAGCTGCATACCAACTGTCCGGAGCAGATCAGCTGAATTGATTGCCAACCACAACATTTGCCGCTTGGGCGTTTGCGGGCCGTAATTTAGTCGCATACCGAATGACAACAATTAGCCGATGGGCGTTAGCCCCGGTTGGCGTCTGGTTGACCGTCGCTAACGCGAAGCGGCTCACATCCCAGGCAATATCTTCACTTCTGCGATCACGCCACCAACCCAACGTTCAATCGGCTAACCGACCGACACCCCCATTCACAAGCGAACCCGATCAGATGGGATTCAAACCTTCCCACCGAACCATGGCAAGAACGGCCTTTGGGTTTCTCCTCTCATTCGCACTCACGTGGCCGATGTTTGCCCATGCGCAAACTGACATCGTCACGTTTGATTCCGTTCCCGACAAGCGTGATTCGATCGATGCCGATGAACCAACCGCGGAATCGTTTTCTGCCAAACAAGCCGCGATCTATCTCGATCGTGCTTCGTTGACTTGGCAGAAAAAAACTGTGTCACGTGCCACACCAACATGCCCTACATGTTCGCCCGCCCCGCATTGGCATCGGTGCAAAAGGATCCCGGCGAAGTCCGTGAGTTCTTTGAACGGTATCGAACCGAGCGTTGGAAGAAGAAGGCCCCTACGGAAGGACAAGGATTCTGGGTGATCGTTGTGGCCGCCGGGTTGACGTTCAACGACATGCAAACGACCGGGCACCTCAGCCCGATCACACGCGATGTGCTGGACTTTTTGTGGACCACGCAACGCGCCGATGGCGGATGGGACTGGCCCGATTGCGACTACGCTCCGATGGAGATCGATGACCACTTTGGAGTCACGCTGGCTGCGCTAACCGTTGGCATCGCACCGGACGGATACGCGGAAGCGGAAGCCGCGAAGTCGGGCATTGCGAAGTTGCGAACCTATTTCAACAACAACCCGCCAAAGTCGCTGCACCATCGTGCCATGATCGCATGGTGTTCCCGGCGAATCGACAGCCTCATGACTGCGGACGAACGCCAAGGAACCGTGGAGGAACTGCTCTCGAAACAGTTACCGGACGGCGGCTGGTCCACGGCCGGCTTCTTAACTGATTGGAATGGACTGGAACGCAACGATGGCGAACCGCTCGATACACAAACCAGCGACGGATACGGGACCGGATTGGTGATCGTAATCAGTCGCGAATTGGGAATTCCCGCCAGCGATCCACGCTTGCAAAAGGGAATCCAATGGTTGCTCGCCAACCAGCGTCAAAGCGGAAAGTGGTTCACTCGCTCGCCCGTCAACGACGCCGGCAATCTAATTTCCAACACAGGAACTGCCTACGCGGTCCTCGCACTTCAAAGCTGCGGTGAGCTCCCCGGTTGGCCGTTTGAATCTCAAACGTCCGCTCCCTGACCAAATTAAACGAAAGCCCAACGTCTTTGCGATTTGACCACGAAGGCGGCTTTCGCCCCCATCGTTGTTTTTGCGATTGTCTTGGTTAGGAATCGTGGTAGCCTGCAATGTTGGCCTGCGCGAAGCGTGCATTTAGGTGCCGCCAGCTGTTTCATCGCATCCGCGACTGCAAACTCCCTTTTCGCGATTCGCAGTTCGCTCTCGTTGTAGATCCTCTACGACAGACAAACCGCAGCAGGCCTATCGATGGCCTAAGGACCCGTCCGTAAATAAACTACCTGAAACGCTGGTTCAGTCTTGGGTGGATTTCATAGTTCCAGTCACCATGAAAGTCATTGCGTTTGATTCGCACTGTTTGCATTTCTGCGTCCGTCACCTTGCGACCAGTCTTATAGTCGCCAGCATCGAGCCAACAATGAACTTCCAACCCTTCGTTCGTGCGAGTTGAGCTTACCAGATTGACAACCACCTGATGCGATTCCAGTGGAATGCCCCGCCAGTTGCGTGTGATGTGACAGAACAGCCGATGTTCGATCTTGTTCCATTTGCTCGTGCCAGGTGGGTAGTGACAGACCTCGATCTTCATTCCCGTTTCGTCGGCCAGTTTCTGTAGCTCCAATTTCCACAACCGATTACGGTGTCCGTTGCTGCCACCTGCATCGGCCGTAATCAGTACCCGCTTTGCTTTGGGGTATCGTTCGATGCCAAGTTCGTTCCACCATCGCCGAATCGCTTCGACAGCGAATTCAGCCGTGTCGCTACTGACGCCAACTGATACCAGCGCCTCGTTCTCGGCGATGTCGTACACACCGTAGGGAACCGCTTTGCCAAGTTTCTTGTCAGGAAAGTCATGCGTATCGACTTCCAGTGGTGTTGCCTTGGGGCGATACTCTCGTCCGCCATTTGCCTTGTTTCCCAGCACTTCCTTCTTCTTCGTGTCTACCGAAACAGCTGGACGCCCACCGTGACGATAGGCTTTGACTCGCCCGGCAATGTATTCAAACTGTGCGTCACGATCAGGATGATCTTTCCCCTCGCGTGTCTTCCGATTTCCTTGAAGCGAATAGCCAAGTTCTTTGAGGATTCCGGCCAGTTTTGTCCGCCCCACTTGGTAGCCCTGACCACGGAGCTCGGTCTGTAGGTTCGTCAAGCTCTTGCAAGTCCAACGCAATGGTGACTGAGGATCACCTCGCTCGGTCGGCTCAACGAGTCGTTCTACGGCTTTCTGTAAATCAGGCGTGTGAAATTCAGCGACTTTCCGACCGCCGCCAACTCGACGTTGGCGACCTGAGGACAGTGGCTGTGGGTCACGAAGTTCAGCTATGCCATTCTTGACCGTACGGTCAGATAAGCCGGTCGCTGCTGCAACTGCTACGATACCACCTCTTCCTAACGCCATCGCCTCGGTTGCGGCCCACCGACGACGACCTCGTTCGTCCAGGTCCTCAACCAAGGCGTTATATTTCAATCGGATTCCTTTCACGACATTTGCATCCGGCATGCGAAAGAGTGTCCGCGATCTGCCGCAACCAAATCAATGCCAATCAGGTAGTTTATTTACGGACGGGTCCTAAGGAGGCGATCTCAGTGGATGGTACTTCCAACACACCACGCTATGTCTTGAACGACGCAGCGTTTCCAGCCTGTCCCTCGCTGACAGAATCTTCGCCGCAGGACCACCCGATCGTCATCTATGGGTTCTCCAACAAGTCCCAATATGACGTCTTCCTCAAAGCGAGCTCGTTGGCGTTGACGCCATATCCGTTGGTCAAACGTTTTCTAGAAAAGCATGTCGACCAGAACGCGGACGAGATGAAGCTGGTTGTGGTCGACGCAGACTCACCGACTCAGACGTCGGTCCATGCAGCAACCTTCCAAAATGTTCTCGAAGCGATTCGGCTCGGCTCTGAAACGGTCAACCTTACTCATAAGTTGATCCTGGACCCAACAGCCTCGACGTATCGAGTGGAGTCATTCTCGCTCACCGCTTCAAGTGAGCCAGCGGCGTGAAGGGCAAACATGCCACTCATCTTCGGCCCGAAGAACCAGCGAATATGCTGAACCAATCGATCGAACGATTCCGTTCGGATTGGGTGGTATTGCGTTTGGGCGATCGAAGGTAAGCGTTGATCGAATTCATCGGCGGACCATTCGACGGACATCAGCAACCATCGGCACATGGTTCACACGCATCCGAAATCCTGTGTTTCATCACGAAAGACACGTTTCGGCAACTTCATCGCTCTGAAAATCGCGAATCGTCAAGCGGTAGTACGCTGACGAGCGTCGCTCTGTACGAGCTCGACGCGGTCTCCGATCCGCCAACTTATCGGCACGCTGGCTCCATCGGCGGCCAATCCTTCGGTGAAGTGATCGCCGAACTCAGTTGATACGAGCACGACTGGCCGCATCAGAATCTCATAGGAAAAATGGAATGGAACGCATGGAAGGGAACTCGCTATCGACCGGACTCGCCAAAGGAGTCGCTGTCGTATTGGGCTATGAACTGCAACGCACGATCACGCTGCCGACAGAGAACACGTCTGACTCCATTTCACGGTCCAAAGTTTCCGACGAATGCGACCGAATGGACGATGCACTTGAAAAGTCCAAACAAGATCTCGACGACCTCAAGTCGATCGCCACAGACAGAACCTCCATCTCGTCGGCAATTGACTTGGTCTCCGCCCATGCGTCGATGGCGGGTGAGATCGCGTCATTGGTTAAAGATCGAATCTCCCACGATCTCGTCGGCGTCGAAGGCGCATTGGACTCTGTGATCTGCCAAACCGTCGGACGATTGACCAAAATCGACAACGACTACCTTCGCGAACGCGAGACGGACGTGCGTGACATTGGTCAACGCATGAAACGGCATCTCATGGGAATGACAGCGACTCGTCTGGACGAACTTCCCAAAGATGCCATCATCGTCACTCAAGAGCTTGCACCATCCGATGCGATTGCGTTGGCAGACTCAGGGATCGTCGGCATCGTCACTCAGGTCGGCGGCAATCTCGGGCACACCGCGATCATCGCTCGATCGATGGGAATCCCTGCCGTCTCGGGGATCGCCAACGCGACTCAGCGAATTACAAGCGGGATGATGCTCTTGATCGATGGCGAGGCGGGCATCGTCATCGCCAATCCTGATGAACAGGAACTGTCTGAATTCGATTCGCGATTGGCTGAAGCGGACCGCGACTTGGATGCACTTCAATGCAATCATTCCGACCCGGCTTCCATTTCTACATGCCAAACGCTCGACGGCATGGAGATAACACTCTATGGCAATGTTGGACTGTCCTCCGATCTCGACCAAGTTCTTGCTCACGGGCTGGCAGGAGTCGGCCTGTTCCGCACCGAATTTCTCTACCTGCAATCTGAACACCGACCAGACACCGAATCCCAACGTCGTATCTATGCGCAGATGTCCGATCGTTTGGGCGACCGCCCATTGGTTATCCGCACGTTTGATCTTGGAGGCGACAAACTGCCTCCGTTTTTGTCGAAAGACGAGAACGTGGATGCATCCAGTCTGAGTCTGCGCGGACTACGATTTTCGCTGGCAGAAAAGGATTTGCTGCGTTCCCAACTGAATGCGATCGTCCAGGTCGCTCAACAGGCCGACGTCAGCATCTTGTTCCCGATGGTGATCGGGGGCCATGACTTTGCTCAAGCAATCGCGATGGTCGACGATGTTGTCGAAGCGTCCAATGCATTCAGGCGGCCTCAAATCGGTGCCATGATCGAAACGCCCGCAGCCTTGTTCTGCCTGGACGAGATCCTTGAACTGGCTGACTTCATTGCGATCGGCACCAACGACCTGACTCAGTACTTGCTGGCTGCTGATCGAGAGCTTTCGGCGGAAAGCGATCAGGTGACCGCGATGCCCCCTGCTGTCTTGCGAGCGATCCATCAAATCGCCTCCGCTGCAAAACGCTGGGACCGCCCCATTTGTGTTTGCGGCGAAGAAGCCGGCGATCCGGAATTCGCTGAGCTGCTGATCGGACTCGGAATCCAAGAACTCAGTGTCAGTGCCTCACGGTCCGAAAGTCTTCGAAAGGCCATTGCTCAAATCGATTCAACCAAAGCGTGCGATCTTGTTCAGCGGGCTCAAGACTGTCGCTCTTCAAATGAGGTTCGGAAACTGCTCAGATCAGCGAAACAATCCGAAACGTTTGAAGACTTAGACAGCCAGTCGATCGATGCGATCAAGGCGTGCTCATGATCGAGCGTCAAGCCGAAACCGTGATTCTGCGTCCCAGTGACATTCAACCATCGCAAGATGATCTTCGAGTCGTTGGCGTCTTCAATCCGGCAGTTGCGTCGTTTGGCGATCGGCTTGTGATGCTAGCCCGGGTCGCTGAATCACCAACTGAAGTCCGAAAAGGCTGGACACCTCTGCCTCGTTTCGCCCCATCCGGAACCACGCAAATCGATTGGGTTAAGAACGATGACCTAGAGGTCGTTGATGCCCGGGTCGTTGCGATGAAGAGCAACGGTGACTTGCGTTTGACGTCCGCTTCTCATTTGCAACTCTTTCAAACAACCAACCAAGACGGCGTGAACTGGCAATTTGTCACGACGATTATCCCAGAAAGTCCTTGGGAAGAATATGGCATCGAAGACGCGCGTTTGACACAAATTGGAAACACCTTTTGGATCACCTATGTCGCGGTCTCTCGATCGGGTGCCGCGACCGCACTGATGTCGTCGAACGACCTAGTGAACTTCCAACGGCACGGGATCATCTTCCCCAGCGAAAACAAGGATGTCGTGCTGTTTCCCGAATTGATTGGGGACGACTTCGTCGCATTGCACCGCCCGAATCCGCACTCCCACTTTCGCCCTCCGCAAATCTGGATGGCTCGTTCGCCTGACATGATTCACCGGGGCCGACACGAACTTGTTCTCGATGGTTTGCATGATTGGGAAGGTGACCGCGTCGGAAGCGGAACGCCACCAATTCTTTGCGACGAAGGTTGGCTGACGCTCTATCACGGTTGCACTCGCCCAAGCAAAGCCGGAACCGTGGGAAGCTATTCCGCGGGAGCACTCCTGCTAGACCGCGAGTATCCCGATCGAGTTTTGAGCCGTTCCGCACAACCGGTCCTGCAACCTATCCGGCACTACGAACGCAACGGCTTTGTTCCCAACGTTGTCTTCCCCACCGCAATGCTGGATCTGGGCGACAACCTTCAAATCTTCTACGGAGCAGCCGACGCCTGCGTGGCATCGGTTCAGCTCTCAAAGCAATCCGTTTTGGATTCGCTCGAACGCAATCCCCACGAATAAACCATGTCAATGATTTCCAATGATCTTCTAAAAATAGCCTTCGTTGGCGACTACCTGCCACGAAAGTGTGGCATCGCAACGTTCACACATGATCTGCGTCTCGGCGTTGCAAGAGAAACCTGCGCCGAATGCATTGTTGTCACACTCGACGACATCGAAGGCGGCTACGCCTATGATAACGAAGTCCAATTTCAAGTCGCCGATCAGGAACTGGATGAATACCAATCGGCCGCTGACTTTTTGAACTTCAGCAACGTGGATGTCATTTCGCTGCAGCATGAATTTGGCATCTTTGGTGGCCCCAGTGGCAGCCACATTCTCGCACTTCTGCAAGACGTCCGTATGCCGGTCGTCACTACCCTTCACACGGTTCTGTCGGAACCAAGCGAAGCCCAGCGTGCCGTGATGATGCAACTCATTCGTCTGTCCACTCGATTGGTCGTGATGACTGAACGAAGCCGACAAACATTGCTGGATACCTATTCGGTCGAAAGCGAACAGATCGACGTGATTGCTCACGGCATTCCGGACGCTCCTGAAACCGATCAAAGCGTTCTGAAGGAACAATTCGGTGTCGAAGACAAACCTGTCGCCTTGACTTTTGGCTTGTTGTCACCGGGAAAGGGGATCGAGCACGTACTCAAAGCCATCCCGGAAATCGTCGCCAAATTCCCGGACTTCATTTACATCATTCTGGGGGCCACTCATCCCAGTCTGCTCCGCGAACAGGGCGAACGCTATCGGATCAGCCTCGAGCGAATGGCGAAGGAACTGGGCGTTTCCAAACATGTCAGCTTCTACAACCGATTTGTCGAACTCGAAGAATTGACCGAATTCATTGGTGCTGCCGACCTGTACATCACGCCTTACCTGAATGTTGAACAAGCCGTCTCGGGAACGCTGGCATACGCTTTCGGATGCGGTCAAGCGGTCATTTCGACACCCTACTGGCATGCCGAAGAACTGCTCGCCGATGGACGAGGAGTGCTGGTCCCCTTTGCGGATCCATCCGCGATTGCTCGCGAAGTGATCGGACTACTCAGCGATGACGAACGACGCTTGGCAATGCGTGACAAAGCCTACGATCTGGGGCGAGACATGACGTGGGAACACGTTTCTCAGCTATACATCGACTCATTCAACCGGGCTCGTGAACAACGAACTTCGTCGTTGAAACCCTTAGCCGTCCGCACCTTGGACGAGCAACCTTTGGCACTGCCGCAAATGCAGCTCGACCACTTGCAGCACCTCAGCGACTCAACCGGGATCGTCCAACATGCCATCTATTCCATTCCGGATCATGCGCACGGCTATTGCACCGATGACAACGCTCGGGCCCTGATCCTAACCGTGTTGCTAGAAGAACAAGGCAAAGACTCGACCGAAGTGCGGTCGTTGGCTTCACGCTACGCTGCCTTTCTCAACAACGCCTTCAATCGAGAAACCAATCGCTTTCGCAACTTTCTCAGCTTCGATCGGCAATGGTTGGAAACTGACGGTTCAGACGATTCCCAGGGCCGCGCCTTGTGGGCACTAGGAACATGCATTGGTCGATCAAGCAACGCTGGATTGGTTGCCTGGGCGCGAGAAGTGTTTCACCAAGCACTTCCGGCCTGTGAAAAAACCACCTCGCCGCGAACCTGGGCACTCGCGATCATCGGTATTCACGAATACCTCCGCCGCTACAGTGGCGATCGTGTTGCTGCGGCGATGAGCCAGCAGCTCGCTGAACGATTGGCCGACATGTATGACTCCACCGCCACCGACGCGTGGCCGTGGTTTGAAAAGATCGCAACCTACAACAATGCCAAACTTTCTCAGGCAATGATCACGCACGGGCGTTGGTTCGATCATCCACGAGTCGCGGACATTGGTATGAAGTCTTTGCGATGGCTCTGCGAAGTTCAGCTTTCACCACAAGGACGTTTTCGTCCGATCGGTTCGAACGGCTTCAGTCCCGAGGGCGGCGTCGCGGCCGTGTTTGACCAGCAAGCGATCGAAGCTCACGCCATGGTGTCCGCATCCATCGAAGCCTTCGCTGCCACCAAAGACAAGATCTGGTCCGATCAAGCGCACTTGGCATTCGATTGGTTCCTGGGACGCAATGATCTCGGCCAACCGATTTACGACCCTTCCACCGGCGGCTGCTTCGACGGATTGATGGAAAACCAAGTCAATGCGAATCAGGGTGCCGAATCAACACTCGCGTTTCTTCTTTCACTCGCCGAGATGCGAGGCCTTCATACCACCATGCGTGTCGTCGCCAACCCAACTCACTGAACTATCTTGCCAATCAAACGAACCGGAATCGTTCTCTCGCCCAATAGTCAACGCGTCGTACTGCGACCGTTCCAGCCACCGGGTGACGATCGCGTGCTGCGCATCATCGGACGTGTCTGCACGCTATCCGAATTGGAGGTCAGCCAACAAGTCGCTCACGTGTTGGAAGAGTTCCACGGTCGGCATCAAAAGCCCAAAGCTTACTTCGAACGAAGATTTCGTGACCTCAAGCATCATCTGCTGACCGACACGCCAATGACCGAGAACCGGCGTTTGCTTTTGGGTGCGTACTTCACTCAAGAATACGCGTTGGAATCGGCTGCCCTGTTCAACCCCTCACTCGTTTGGCACCCCGACCAATCCGATTTGCCCTCCGGTTCGCGTCGCTTTGCGATGAGCCTGCGAGCGGTTGGCGAAGGCCACATTTCATCCATCGTCTTTCGAAGCGGCACCATCGATCGCGATCTTTCCATTGAGATCGACGAACCGGTGCGATTCGTCACTACACCCCGATACGTTCCTGACTCTTGCTACGAAAACGACCTCTTTCGACGCAAGCTGATCGAACTGGGACTCGGTAACACCTTCACCTACGAGGTACTAGCGGCCCTGCCGACCGAATTCACACTCGAGGAATTGGAAACGCGATTGCAAGCATCGCTGCGCGAACACCGTTCGATTCACAACGAACTGGCACCGCTGGTGGACCGCGTGGTGATGCTCGCAAAGTCAAACTACGAAATCCAATACACACCGGATCATGAATTATCCGAAAGGGTCGTTTTTCCATTCAGTCCAACGGAAAGCAATGGAATTGAAGACGCACGGTTCGTGCACTTCACGGAAGACGATGGCAGCGCTCGATACTACGCCACATACAGTGCTTACGATGGGCAATTGGTACTGCCTCAGCTATTGGAAACGAAGGATTTTCTTCGCTTCAAGATGCATACCCTCAACGGACCTGCCGTCGCCAACAAAGGCATGGCATTGTTCCCGCGAAAAATCAATGGTCACTACGCGATGTTGGGCCGGCAGGATGGGGAACATCTGTTCTTGATGTACTCCGACATGCTGTATTTCTGGCACACCAGCGAATTGATCATCAAACCGGCGGAACCTTGGGAATACGTCCAAATGGGCAATTGCGGATCACCCATTGAGACGGACGCCGGCTGGCTGGTCCTGACACACGGCGTCGGACCGATGCGAAAGTATTGCATCGGAGCGATGTTGCTGGACCTGAACGACCCCTCAAAAGTCATCGCACGACTGCATGAACCCTTGGTCACTCCCAACGAACTCGAACGTGAAGGTTACGTGCCCAATGTGGTCTACACGTGTGGTGCGATCATTCATCAAGACCACCTGGTCATTCCCTACGCGATGTCGGACTACGCGACGACCTTCGCCACCATCGAACTCAATGAACTGCTCGCAATGATGAACTGACAAACTGGTTCTCGCTCGTGGCTACGCAGGCAGCTTGAATTCAGCCATCCCTGCAAACCGTCTGGCAGCCAACAAGTTCCCGGATCTCACAACCAAGGCATTGCTTCACTATCACGACACAATCAACGACGACCGCCCCGTCACAACCAAGCACACATCGATGGTGGGAATCCGGTGTGATCTACCAAAGCTATCCGCGTTCTTTCCAAGACAGCAACGCAGACGGAGTCGGCGATCTCGCGGGAATCGAGCGTCGATTGGACTATCTAGTGGGCCTTGGAGTCGATGCGGTATGGCTTTCACCAATCTTTCCCTCACCCATGATCGACTTCGGGTACGACGTTTCGGACTATTGCGACATCGATCCGCTGTTTGGCGATCTGAAGACTTTCGATCGCTTGCTTGCGGCCATGCATTCACGTGGACTCAAACTTCTGATGGACTTTGTTCCGAATCATTCATCGGATCAACATCCATGGTTTATCGAGAGTCGTTCCTCTCGCGAAAATCCCAAACGGGACTGGTACATCTGGCGAGATGCTTCGGACGATGGGGGCCCACCTAACAATTGGATCAGCGATTTCGGTGGCTCGTCATGGGAATGGGACGCCGCAACCAAGCAATACTACTTGCACGCCTTCCTTCCTCAGCAACCCGATCTCAATTGGCGTCATCCCGGGCTTCGTGAAGCGATGCTGGACGTGTTGCGGTTTTGGTTGGACCGAGGTGTCGACGGATTTCGTATCGACGTTCTTTGGCACATCATTAAGGACGTCGCCCTTCGAGACAATCCAATCAATCCAGATTGGACTCCGGACCGCACTCAGCGAGATCAGCTGATTCAATTGAACTCAACCGACCAACCTGAAGCCCACCAAATCGCGGCGGAGTTTCGCTCGCTCGCGGACAGCTATGGTGATCGCGTTCTGATCGGCGAAATCAGTTTGCCCGACGATCGACTCTCCCGTTGGTTTGGTACGGAGAAGCAACCAGAAGTGCACTTGCCGGTCAACTTTCATCTCATCGAAAGCAATTGGAACGCTCAATCCCTCGGTCAAGTGATCGGTGACTACGAGGCCTCTCTTCCGATACATGGATGGCCGAACTGGGGCTTCGGCAGTCACGACGCACCGCGCATCGCCGCCCGCGTGGGTGACGCACAATCCCGAGTCGCCGCCATGATGCTGCTGACCCTTCGCGGCACACCGACGCTCTATCAAGGCGACGAGATTGGCATTGGCGAGGTCCCCATTCCTCGCGATCGAATTCGCGATCCTCAGCATTTGCTGCAACCAGAACTGAATATCGGTCGAGATCGATCCCGCACGCCGATGCCGTGGGACGATTCCCCATCAGCCGGTTTCAGTTCCGCCGCACCGTGGCTACCGCTCAACCCCGATTCGCGACGGCGAAACATTGCAACCCAGGAACGGGAACCGAATTCATTGTTGAATTTGTACAAAGCACTGCTCTCGCTGCGGCGACGCCAAGCTGCTTTGTCAATCGGCAACTTCACACTCCTCAAAACCGGTGATGATGTGCTCGCTTTCGAAAGAAGGCATGGCGACGAACACCTGTTGATCGCGTTGAATCTCGGCGATCAAGCCCGGTCGTTGCCGGTGCCTTCAACAGCAGGCCTAGTCACGGTGCTCTGTTCCACCGCGACGCCTCGTGCCATCGACGGTACTCTCGCACCCAACGAAGGCCTTATTTTGCAATTGGTAGACAGCGAAGATCAGTCCTCGCGAATTTCATGACCGCAAGGTCGAGCAGCACCGAATCTGTTCCGTGAACGCATGGGGCTTCCGGTTGCTTGCATCTCATAAACTTCTTCGCCCCGAATCCGAAAGCAAACCTCCGATGCGAATTGCCATGCTGGCTCCCATTGCTTGGAGAACACCACCGCGAGCATATGGTCCATGGGAACTGGTCACCAGCATGCTGACCGAAGCACTCGTGAAACGTGGCGTCGATGTGACACTTTTCGCCACGCTCGATAGCGAGACATCAGGCAAACTCGATGGGGTTGTTCCGGCCCCGTACAGCGAAGATCCGTCGATCGACGCGAAGGTTTGGGAGTTTCGACATCTTGCCCACCTGTTCGAACAAGCCGGCCAGTTTGATTTGATCCACAATCAAGCAGACTTTCCCGCTCACGCCTTTTCCCGACTGATCGACACGCCGATCGTTACCACCATTCATGGATTCTCATCGGATCGCATTCTACCGATGTATCAAGAATACCAAGATCTGGTTCACTACATTGCGATCAGTGATGCCGATCGCCACCCGAGCCTTCGATACGAAGCAACGATTCATCACGGAATTCCGATCGATGACTTCCCGTTCCAACCCAAACGCGGCGAAGACCTTCTTTTCTTTGGAAGGATTCATCCTGACAAGGGAGCGGCAGAAGCAATCGAAGCGGCACGTCTCAGCAAGCGACCGCTCCACATGTACGGGATCGTGCAAGACGAACACTACCACGACATGCATGTCGCACCCGCGGACGACGGCGTCAACGTGATCTATCACGGTGTCGCCGGGGGTACGAAACGACTGAATACATTGGGCGACGCTCGTGCTTTGTTGCACCTGATCAACTTCGATGAACCGTTTGGGCTTTCCGTCATCGAAGCCATGGCTTGCGGCACGCCCGTCATCGCGACCAATCGGGGATCGATGCCAGAATTGATCGAACACGGCGTGACGGGTTTCTTGGTCAACACTGCCCAAGAAGCGGTACAGGCGATCGAACGCATCGATGACATTGATCGTTTCGCCGTTCGCCAATCCGTCATCGATCGTTTCTCAATCGACCGAATGGCCGACAACTACCTAACCGTCTATCAACGCATCCTGGGTACCAAACCCTGATCGAGCCGGTATGTGAGAAAGTCGATGCAAGCATCAACGCCGAGGCAATTAAACGCAAACTGCCTGGTCTCTCTCGTTTGATCCTCTTTCGAACTCAACGATGAAACCGATATTCAAACTGCGTTATTTGACAGTGACGATCGCTGATTCCGAATCATCGAAGTCCCTGGACAATTTGACTGCGATCCTTCCTTGCATCCCGTCTTCCGTGGTCGCGGTGATTTCAATGTCGAACATGACCGGCCGGACTGGAATGTTGGCTTGTCCTTGGTCATCTGTTTGGATGGTCGGCATTGAATAGAGTTCGCCCCAGCCACGACGAGTGACCTGCAGTTCGGCTGCCTTTGGTGTCCCATCTTCCGTTTGCACATTGACCTTCAATGGTGCGACTGGCCGGACCTCAAACTTGAGTTCTATGTCTTGATCGCCAGCAGCAACTCCCTTCACCCATTCAGAGCGTGCCAGCGTCGGCGCGAACTCTCTGGTTCCGGCAGAAATCCGTTCGTACTGCGTTAGAAAACCATACCGTCGTCCACCGACAAAGATCTCAACGGATCGCTGAGGAACATTCAGCTTGGCAACACCGTTCTCGTCGGTCGCCTGCATGCCTGGACTGATTGGAATCCGGTCAACGTTGGACACCCAACCGACCCCTACGCCTGAAACACCAGCACCTCCATCCGCATTGAGTACACGAACCGTGACAGTGCGAGTTGAAGGAGTGTTGGACGACCTTTCAGTCGTCGGAGCGTTCGCTTCTGCAAGATCGTTGGGCGGTCTTGCGATGGAGGTTTCAAACGTCGGTTCGAAGTACGGATAGACAAGCCCCGCTCTCGGCGAGTCCCGCTCAATCATTCTGTCGACCTCAAGGTTGGGCGTAGTGGCAACACGAATCACCGATCCCGGCACGCCGATTGGAACCAGGCTAATTATCCTCTGCGGTGGCAAACCACCGACCGAGAACCTGCCTCGCTCGTCAGTTCGAAGAACGCACCGAATCTCACTACTCAAAAGGGATAGTTCAAATTTTGCCTGGTCGTAAGGATTGACGATTTCGACGTGTGCAAACTTCATCTGCTCGATCGGTTTCCCTTCTGAATCTCGAATCGTTCCATGGATCTGGTATTCGCGAGTCATTGGCATCGTTACGTGTTGAATCCGCGCACTCACCCCCGTGAACTTTCTCGACTCAACGGCTTGACCAGGTGCAAAAACGCAAATCTCCCAGGTGAGCGGATTCCCGGACTCGAACCATGGCGTTGGCTGATCATCAAACGCAAATTGCCCAAGTTCATCAGTCCAACCCACCGCGAAAACGTCCTGCACCCGACCATCAACTCCGCGGCGCATGTGAGAAAGGTTGCTAGGCAAACGAAGGACGACAAAAGCACCCGCTATCGGTTCACTCTGTTCGTCGATCACATTTCCCCGGAGGGTCATGCGAGTCCCACGCAGCTCTGCCTGTCTCGCTTCGATACTTGCAATGAAGTCGGTATCAACAAAACGCCAATTGGGCGTTTCATGAATTCGGCGAATCTTGTCTTCAAGCATTCGCGAGGTAGCGTCCTTCTTCGGCGGTGCATTCGCTGGGGTCTCGTCGTCATCCTGGTCCGCCTCGGATGTGGCTTGTGTTTGGTCGTTGGAGTTCAACTCTTGGGTGGATGCAGAGTCGGTGAGTCCGCAGATCATCAGAACCATTGCGGCAAGCATTGCTAGTGCGGAGCGAACACGACTCGCCTTGGCGGGAATTGCAATCTCGTCAATGCGCGAACGCAGGTTGGACCGCTTCGCAGCCATGTGAGCGATCCCATGAAGGCGTGATGGGCGTTGGGCAAGCTGAATCAGCAATTCTCCATACGAGCGACGCATGTTCTCGCCAACGGCAGCAATGGTGGATGCATCCACCGCGAGTTCGATTTGGTGACGAAGATTGCGACGAATGACATACGCCAACGGATTGAACCAATGAATGACGGTCAGCAGCCGACCTAGCAACGAACAAAGTCCATCCCAACGTCGAATGTGTTCGATCTCATGGACCATGACGGAGCGCAATTCATCAACATTGAGTTCACGGATCAAACTCGACGGCAGCAAAATTCGCGGGCGAAACAGACCGCAGACAGCGGGGCCGATGTTGTCGTCCACGACAACGCACTGAATCTTCCGGCGTAGTCGCAAGGCCCGGCGCCGCGATTCACAGATGTCAACGAGCTTTGGATCGGTCGCTGCACAACCATTGGCCATGATCCGCGATATCAAAACGTGAGAACGCATCCAGAGAACCATTGCGACGACGCATCCGACGATCCAGACACCGATGAGTACAGTCGTGAGAGACCACTCCAATTCGGGGATTTCGCTGTCCATTGCTGAAGTGGTCGACGGAACCGAAGACGTATCCGCGGTGAGTGCATTCGATGCATCGATCGTCATTGCGGTGGAGACATCCGGCAGAGGTTGTTCCAGTGCAAAGCTTGAAACGGGTTGCTCGGTTGCGGCGACATCCATTTTCGAAGTCGCGTTTGCATGATTCACTGCAACGGGTGCAACGTTCGGATACTCGAACAAATTGAACAAACTGAAAGTGCTGACTGGAACAAGCAGCATCAGCAACCGGCACGCGGGCACGAGCCACAGTACGGACCGCCATTTGGGCGTGATCCATCGACGCAAGCCTGTCGTGACCGCGAGCACGATCACGGTGAGCACACACGCTTGCCAGGTCGCTCGCCACAACAGCTCAGCCAAAAAATCGGACTCAGCGGTAAGTGACACCATGGTCGTCTCCTGAAATGAGTTCACTTGGACTTTTTGACTGGACGAGACCGCTTGGAAACCTTCTTACCTACCCGTGCTGCCAATCGCTCACGCAGATCCTTCGCGTCTTCTTCTGACAGCGATTCATGTTCGACGAAATGCATCAGCAAAGACTGCATGTTGCCGTCGAAGAAGCGAGCGGCGAACGATTGAGCGGCCGACCTGACGCATGACTCTCGAGAGACGGCCGCACTGTAAAGATGCCGCGAACCTTCGACTCGCACGGAGACCGCGCCTTTCTCGACGAGTCTCGCAAGAAGCGTCCGCAACGTTCGGTGGCTGCGATGCCCGGCAACAACACGCGAAAGAACGTCGCCGGCGGTTTGGTCGTCCGCTTGCCAGATGCTCTCCATCAGCTCCCACTCCGCATCCGTGATATGAATCTCGCTCGGTTCAGACACGTCCGACTCCTGTGTGACTAATCGTGTAGTAACGACGGGCCCATTGTTACCACGCAAGTAGTAACGACGCAAGCAAAATCTTTCGTCGAATTTTGAGGCAATAGGAGGTGACACTCGTTTCGATGGCGGAATCGACTTGTCGGACTCTGCTAGCCGGATGGCAGCGGTTGGCTTTAGACTGACCCTGCTTTTGATGCCGCGGCACCTCTCAATCGGAGGCAGACTGTGTTGCCGCCCGTTCCGTTTTTGCTTGTGATGATTCGATGGACATTGACCAACTGAAGTACTTTCAAAGCGTTGCGGAAACAAAAAGCTTCACCGAATCAGCCACGCGAATGAATCTCTCGCAGCCTGCCTTAAGTCGCTCAATCCAGCGACTCGAAGAGGAATTTGGGCAACCATTCTTTGAACGAAAACCTCGCTCGGTCGAACTGACCGACGCGGGGTTGCTGTTTCAGCGCAGTGCCACGCAGATCCTTCGAATCCTGGAAGACACGCGGGCCGAAATCACGGACGACGGGGAAACCGGCAAGATCCGAATCGGGGCGATCCCGACGATCGCTCCCTACTTTTTGCCCAACCTGCTGAAGCAATTCTCGAACGCCTTTCCTCGATCGCAACTGATCGTTCACGAAAACACCACCGACGAACTACTCAAGCGAATCAAACAGGGCGAAATCGATCTCGCGATCCTTGCCGAGCCGATCTCAGAGAAGTACGTCGAAGTCAAACCGCTGATGGAAGAAGAACTGTGCTTGCTTCTTCCGCCCGATCATCCGCTCTGCGACAAAGAACGGATTGGCATGAAAGACGTGGAAGAAGAACCATTCGTGATGCTGGACGAAGCCCATTGTTTGTCCGAGAACATTCATTCGTTTTGCCGGCAGCGTTCGTTCTTGCCCGTCGCAGTTGAACGAGCCAACCAATTGGCCACGGTTCAAGAGTTGGTTTCGCTATCGCACGGAATCTCGATGATCCCCGACATGGCCCGACGCTTGGATCGCAGCAAACGACGAGTCTACAAGTCGTTCGTCAGCCCTCGCCCCACCCGACGCATCGTGTGCGTGACCAACCCATATCGTTTCCAAAGTCGTCTGTTCGCGGAATTTCGCGATCGACTTTGCGAATACTCCAAGAACTTCTGACGCGTAATCCTACGCTTCTTCCGCGGTTTGCTTGTGTTCGACCAAGCGGCGGTTGTAGGCCGCGATCGTTTCCTTGCGACGCAGCATCCCAAGCAACTTGCCCGGCTCGTTGATATCAATCACCGGCAACTCTTCCAGGTTCAGTGAAGTGAACCGCTTCAGCGCCGTGTTCAGGTCGTCGTCCGGTGTGACGCTGACCAAGTCGGTTGTCATGACGTCGTTGGCAACGGCCAGTCGCCAAATGGAATCGTTGTACAAGTAGGTCCGCACGTCGTCATCGCTAAAGATGCCGACAATTCGCTTCTGCTTGTCCACCACGGGAAAATAATGCTGCTGGTTGTCAGCCAAACAATGAACGATCTCGTCCAATGTTGTGGCTTCCGGGATCAGCAAGACCTTTCGATCCGGGTCAAACACATCGCCCACCTTCAATCCTTCGAGAACGTCGACGATGAAATCACCACGATGAGCCTTCGAATCCATTCGCGTGGGAACTTGCCAGTGATACAAACGCCACCGGCTGCACATGACAAAGCTCAACGTCGTCACCAACATTGTCGGCACCAGCAACCCAAAGTCACCCGTCAAAGCACGGACCATGATGATCGTTGAAATCGGGGCTCGCGCGACGCCGGCAAAAAAGCCCGCCGTCCCCACGACCGCGTACGCTTCTGGCTGAGTCACAACGCTCGGGAACATTGCTTGAAAACCAAGACCAATCGCGGCGCCCAAGCATCCTCCGATCACCATCGACGGACCAAACACACCACCGGACCCACCCGAACCAATCGTCAACGCGGTGGTCACGATCTTTGCAAACACAATGATCAACAACATCGGTATACCGAGCTCCGCCGCATTCGTCAGTGCCATCTGCAGCGTTCCGTATCCGGTTCCCAAGACACCCAGCGCGTGCATGTTGTTACCGACCATGCGGAACAATCCGATGCCAACTAAACCGGCCAGCCCAGCTCCGATGGCCGGCTTGATGTGCGGCCACAGTGGCAAATCCAAGAACCGCCGTCGCGTGCCAGAAAACAATTTGACGTAGATCACGCCAACGATCGTCACCGCGATCGCCAAGACCGCGTAAGGCAACAACTCCAATGGCGAAGTCAGCGTGTGATGCAGATCGTCACCAAACAACGGCAGATACCGATACTCGATCGGCAACGCTTGAGTGAACAAGCTGTAGGCAACAATCGACGCGGTCGCCGACGGCACGATCACATCGGCTTCCATGTCCGAATCGCTGTACAGAATTTCCGCGGCGAAAACAGCACCGGCCAACGGGGCACGAAAGATCGCACCGACGCCGGCCCCCATTCCCGCGGCCATCAGAATCCGTCGGTCACGCGGTGACAGCTTCAACCGGTCGGCTAACACCGATCCCAACCCAGCGCCAATTTGCGAAATCGGTCCCTCACGACCGCCTGAACCACCGGTGCCTAGCGTGATTGCCGACGCGATGGTTTTGACCAACGGGATCCGAGCCCGCATTTTCCCGCGACGATTGTGGAACGCATCGATGACCGCATCCGCCCCCGAACCTTCCGCTTCCGGAGCGAACCAGTACACGATCGTTCCGGATACCAGTCCCCCCAGGGTCATCACCAGCACCAACATCCACGGCGAGAACACCGAGTCGGGCGGCATCATCACGGCTTCTTCGCCGGCAGCTTCCATTGGGGCGTACCCGGTGAACTGAGCCATGGCGAAACGCACAACGACTCGGCCCAAGCGATCAAAGACGATCGCACCGATGCCGACCAATACACCCACCATGGACGCCAGCACGATCCACTTTCCAGACGATTGCCCGAAGACTTCTAGAAACTCGCGGATCTTTTTCACAAGGCAGTCGGGGTGGTTGTCTCACGGGGGAAAGGACACAAAGTGCGAGCTAGGTGCGTTCCCATCAAAGACAATTCAAGGCTCACCCCAAGCGGCGTTCATTAAACGGCCCCAAGCCAAAATTTTCCAGTGACGCTTTGTGAAACTTATGAAATGAGTCCTCGCCGACATCGCTCGCGGTCACCGTGCAACGTCCCCAGCAGCAAACACATTCGCCAAAGATCAGAACTCCGACACTCGCCCGACATCCAACAACGGCCAATGCCTGCGACTATCGATACTGCTCGTGGCAAGCCGCACAGCTTTGCGACACATCACCGACCGACGCACGCACCCCGTCCCAATCTTGACGTTCGATTGCACTGACCACGCCGCTGCTGCTTTTCGTCATCGCTCGGCTCAGTTCGGCGTAGTCCGGGTCGTCGTAGTCATCCATTCCTTCTTGCACCAACACTTCGCCCAACATGGCCAGCAACTCCGCTTCGCGTTTGACCGCGTCCAGGTTGTCTTGCGTGGTGGTGGCGTCCCGAGTGTGGTCGCCCAAGGTATCGAGTAACTGTTCCGCGTATTCCATCAACGGCGAACGGTCCGCGATCATGTGCCACTCGTTCAGTTTCTCTGATTTCTGCGTTGCCGTGATGCCGGCTCCGCTGACCAAATCTTGCAAATCCGCTTTGCGAAGTTTCGCTTCGTTGTAGACCTGAGTCGATCCCGCCGCGCTGTTGCGAGCGGTTCGGGCCATCACGTCGCGGGCCGTGTGAGCATCCGACTTCCAACGCACATCCTCTTTGTGATCCGAAACGACAGCAAACAACGTCGCCAGCACGGTCAAATTCAATCGAGCGTCTTGATAGCCGCCGCCGTTGAACGCCCCCGGAGTCGTGATGACCGAATCGTATCGCAGCTTGATTCGCTTGATCTCGTCTTCCAACGAAAGAGGCGAAACGATGTTGCCCCACTTCGCCCCGCCACCCGAACTCTCTTCGGCGGCGGCTTCCGCTTGTGCCATCACCTTTTCAGCACCCGCGTCTCGAAGATTGGCTAGCGACGGTCGCTCGCCTCGAAACGCGGCAGCCGGATCGGCAAAGAAAACTCGAGAAACTTCGTCGGCGTCAAACTTTGGCGGACGAGCCCGCTGTTCCTGAGCGACGGCATCGGATCCCAAACATGCCAAGATTCCAAAAGCAACCAGGATGGTTGGCAAACGATGAAAGCAGCGCGATCGCATGGGGTCTCGACGAATAGAGAATTTCGATGAACGGTATCTTTGTCGCTGGTATCAGCCAGACTGTTTCGCGGCCAAGTGATCGGCGACCGCGGCCAGCAACGGGTCGATCGTTTGTGACTGAATCTGATGCGGAGGTGACCAGGGCCACCATCGCGACATCTCGTGCTCGGTCAATTCAATTTTAACGACTTGCGGCAAGAACGCCAAAAAATACCGGACGTGCTTTTGAAACGTTTTGCCTGGTTGCTTGCGATAGGTGACCGGGTAGTGCAGATCAAACTGAAAATCCGGATCAAATTCGCACTCTTCGGCGTCGATCCCGGTCTCTTCAGCCAATTCACGTTTGGCCGCCGTCAGAAAATCCTCGCCTTCATCGCAATGTCCCTTTGGCAGGTCCCATCGGTCGGGATGCCGCATCAACAGAAAACGCGGCGACGGTTCACGAGTCAACAACAACACACCAGCCGCACACACCATTGGCGGTGCCGGTTCTTTCTTCCCACTTGCCATCTTGCTCCAATGCAAAACCGGTTCGGGTCGCGGAAGCAGCTCCACGGCATCCAAACCTCGCCTTATCCATTCGTTCAATCAGTCCGATCGCCAAACCAGTCCGAAAAGCGTTCAACCCCGAACAACGTTCAACGGCTCCGGTCAACGACCAACGATCATCCTGACCTTCATCCCATCACTGCCACGCAACCATCACGCAACGAATCATGAAAATCTACACTCGCACGGGCGACTCCGGGACCACAGGTTTGTTTGGTGGACCACGTGTGGCGAAGGACGACACTCGCATCGAAGCGTACGGAACGGTGGATGAGCTGAACGCGACGCTTGGCCAAGTTCGCTCGGCTCTGAAAGAACCCGCGGGCCAAACATCGCAAGCAAACTACGGATTGAGCGAACTGGACGCCCGAATCGCCCAAGTTCAACACGAACTCTTTTCGATCGGCGCCGAACTCGCATCGCCGCATCCGGACCAATTCGATCTACGCGTCATCGGCCAACCTCACATTCAACGGATCGAAGATTGGATCGACGACGCTGAGCAGCAGTTGCCGCCACTAAAGCAATTCATTCTTCCGGGAGGCTCGGTTTTGGCGTCCCATGTGCACCTTTCGCGAGCGGTTTGCCGACGTGCGGAACGGCGGGTCATTTCGCTGGCCGACGCCGTTCAAACGGAAACTCCGATCAGCGACTCCGTGATTATCTACCTGAATCGATTGAGTGACTGGTTGTTCGTTGTGTCCCGATTGGTGAACCAAATTCTGAATGTTCCGGATCAAATCTGGGAAAAACCCTGAGATTGCTCGTCTTCTCCTTGCCCGTCTGGTTCAATGACGTGGCGAGTGTACAATGATCTGAAATTCTCTGTTCGCATGTTTGTCGGAGCCGCTCCTGTGAAAAAAGTCGAAGCCATTGTTCGTCACTTCAAACTCGAAGACGTCAAGAATGCGTTGACCGAGCAGGGGATTCACGGAATGACCGTCAGCGAAGTTCGCGGGTTCGGTCGCCAAAAAGGCCACACCGAAATCTACCGCGGTACCGAATACGCCATCGATTTCGTCCCCAAGGTCAAAATCGAAGTCGTTTGCACCAGTGACAACCTGCAAACGGTGATCGACACGATTCTGCAAACTGCCCAAACCGGACAAATTGGCGACGGTAAGATCTTCGTCACCAACCTCGAAGATTCGGTTCGCATCCGCACCGGTGAGCGTGGCGAAGAAGCGCTATAAGCTTCCCTGATGGCGTCCTCTGGTTCACTTCCTTCGTTGGCACGGCAATGTCGTGACCGACTGAATGATGGACGCGGTCGTATCGAGTCTCGATTTCGAGCCGGTTTGCCCAGTGTTCAGACGGCAACCGCGCTGACAGATCTCTATGACGATGTCATCGAGAAAATTTGGCAGGATTCGCTCGAGCGTGCCTCCTCGAGTGTCAAAGCTTCGCAACTTTCTCAACTGAGCTTGGTTGCCCACGGCGGCTATGGCCGTCGTGATCTTTCGCCATACAGCGACGCCGATTTGATGTTGCTGACCACTCGGCGAAGTGCAGCCGCTGCGGCTCAAGTCGCCAGCACATTTGTTCGCGACATCACCGATGCCGGCATTGATTGCGGCTTCTCCGTTCGGACACCCCGCGAATGTTGCACGCTGGCGTGGGCTGACGCCAAAATTTACACGTCGCTGACTGAGTCGCGTTTGTGCTTCGGCAACGAACAAACCTATGACCGCTACTTCGATCGCTTTCGCGCCGGTGCCCGTCGCCGTCGAAATTATCTGAATCATCAATCGCTGATGGCTCGCCGAGAAGAACGGCAAAAGTGGGGCGAGACCAACTACCTGTTGCGTCCCAACGTCAAACGCTCTCGCGGTGGCCTGCGAGACATCCAACTGGTTCGTTGGCTCGGGTTTGCAACCCACGGTTCAACTAGTTTGGAACAACTGAACAAATTAAACGCCTTGTCGGACGAAGACTACGGAACGTTGCGACGAGCCCACGCGTTCATGCTGCGACTTCGTCATGAACTGCACTTCCGCACCAAACGAGCCCAAGACGTTTTGGATCGGCCAACCCAATTAGACATCGCCGAAGACTGGGGATACCAAGGTCGCTCGGGTGTGCTGCCGGTCGAAGATTTCATGCAGGACTACTTCGAACACACTCGCGGTGTTCGCTACGTCGCCGCCTACTTCCACGACGACACCCGCATCCGTTCGCGTGCCGCCGGCGCAGTGGAATCGGTCATGTCGCGACGGATCGACGAAGACATTCGCATGGGACCGACTCACATCTGGGTCAAATCCCATACACTCGAACGGTTCGCACAAAGCCTGCCGGACGTTCTTCGATTGATTCAATTGGCGAACCATCATTCGCGCCGGATCGCTCACCCGACTTGGCAAGCGATTCGCAAATCGATGCAGGACCGTGAAGCGACTCCGCCGGATCAACCCGCCGTCGATGCGTTCATGGAATTGTTGAAAGATCCCGGACGACTCGCTTCGCTGCTTCGTCGATTGCACGAACTTCGCATCCTCGACCAACTGATCCCCGCGATGGGGCGTTGTCGCGGTTTGCTGCAATTCAACGCGTATCACAAATACACCGTCGACGCTCACTGCATCCGAGCGGTCGAAGCGGCAACGGATTTCATCGACGCTGAAAATTCCATGGGCCGTCGTTACCGGCGTCTCAAAGACAAAGCCCTGCTGCACCTCGCGTTGCTGATTCACGATCTTGGCAAAGGCTACGAGGAAGATCACAGCGAAGTGGGCCGCCGAATCGCGGGCGACGTCGCCGATCTCTTCCACCTCAGTGCGGATGACAAAGACACGCTGCAGTGGCTAATTCACAAGCACTTGCTTGTAAACGAAGTCGCATTTCGTCATGACTTGAACGACCCCGAGGTGGTCCACAAATTTGCCGCAGAAGTCGGCTCGATTTCCCGGTTGGAATTGCTGCTCATCCACACGGTCGCTGACCTGCAAGCCGTCGGCCCTGATGTGCTGAACGATTGGAAGATGGGGCTCATCGAAGACTTGTATCTTCGCGCCCGTCGCTACTTCGAAACTGGAAACCTGCCCGGCGAAAACGAAGCCGACTTGGATTCCAAGATCGAACAAGTCAAAGAATCGCTCGCCGAGAAAACGCTCGATCCGTCTTTGATCGAATTTGCCAAAGACATGCCTTTGTCATTGCTGCGTCAACACTCGACTGACGACTTGATTCACGAGATGCATCAAGTCGGCGAATGGTTGACCGACAACCCAGGATGCTACTGCGCCGGTGCGGTCGACCCGGCCGCCTCCGCCGTCCGATACACGATCGTGCTTCGTCAGGGCGAACGTCGGGTCGGCGTGTTCGCTCGCATCACCGCGGCGTTCAGCGCATGTGGCCTTTCGATTATGCGAGCCAACGTCGAAACGGTCGGCGAAGACCTGCTGTGGGATCAATTCTGGGTCAACGATCCGGAACTGAAACAACGCCAACCCGAATCGCGGATCGAAGAGGTTTGTCGCGTTGTGACCAAAGCTCTCGACGATCCCGATTCAGTCATGCCGACCCCACGAAGAGTCTGGCAGACACAGGGTTCAAAGGAACCGTCCAGCGTGCTGTTGCTGCCGACAAAGGTGCTCTTTGACAACGACACCTTTGACCATCAAACCATTCTTTCGATGTTCACCTACGACCGCCCCAGCCTGCTGTCAGACATCTCCGGGACGTTGTCGCAGCTCGACGTCGTGATTCAATTCGCAAAGATCGACACGCACCTCGATCAGATTGCCGACGTGTTCTACGTCACCAACTTGGACGGTAGTCCCATCACGGATTCAGACCGACAAGAAACCATCCGAAACGCCCTGGTCGACGCCGTCCGCAAACCAGTCCCCTAAACCTGTCAATCCGTAGCACGGTGGTCCCACACCGTGGATTTGCGCTCGGCTCGCTGGGGGCCCCAGCAAGCTACAGATTCCTCCTCGCATAGCGAGGAGGGATCACAGTCATCCAACCTTTAGCTCGTCGTCCAACTGTAGCTCGGTGGTCCCCCACCGAGACCCAACTTGCAACGCGATGCTCGCCCACCGAGACCCAACCAACTTCCCCTCAAACCCCAAGCGCCCCGCGCAGCTCATCCAAGTGCCCCGGAAGAGCCTCCAACACATCAGCGTCTTCGTATTCCAACACCACGTAGCCCTGATAACCCGAGTCACGAAGAATTTTCGCGATGCGTCCGTAGTCCGCCGGAGTCTTCTTGCCCGAAGGCGACTTCGTCACCGGTTTGACTTGCACGTTGACCGCATAAGGAGCACACGCTTCCAAGTCGCCATACGGATCGTCTGACTCAAAATTGCCGGTATCGAGATTGATGCCCACCCATGGCGAATCGACCCGATCCATAATCTCCAGCATCTGCGTCGCCGTCAGACGCCCGTGGTTCTCCACGCCCAGAAAGACACCCTTCTTCGCCGCGTGTTCCGCACATCGATTCACCGCCGCAACGGCTTCATCCATCCGTGTGGGTGACTTGGCAAGCTGAGCTGCTGTACCGGCGAAGAAACGAATGTGCGGTGCACCCAGAGTCGCCGCCAAATCGATCCAACGGATCGCATCGCGAACCTCTTGCTCATAGCGTTCACCCAAACCGACCGTGAAGTTATTACCGATCGCGGTTCCGCTGATAACAACACCACGCGTGAAGGCTTGCCGACGAAGTTCGAGCAATGACGCTTCCGTGGGAAAACCATCCGGCCCCGGCGTCATGAAGTAACCGGTCAACTCGGCCGCTTCGACGCCCATCGAAACGCAGTAGTCCAAGAAATCAGTTTGAGTCAAACCGCCGGACACGTCTCGGTCGGTGAACGAAACGTCGTCCGGAATCGGCCGAAACGTTTGTTCCTTGCCCTTCATATAGCGAAAGTAAGGGCGGAGAGAATAACCCGCGATGCCAATTCTAAATCGCGGCGGACCAGAACGCTCAATCGGCCCGCGAGCCTGCGCGATGGACGATGCAGAATGTCCGGCGAGGGTCGCCAGCGTCGCCGCGGCGGTGGTTTTCAAAAACGCACGCCGCTGTGTGACGGCCCCTAAGCTTTGCGTTCGGCGATCAAGACTCGGAACAGAGACAGCGGGTTGGACTTTTGGCATCGCATAACCTGGATCGGCAATTCGTTGAGCAATTCATCGACATTCAAATCCGTCCGCCATCCCAAGTGACGGGTCAAGCTGCCCGCCGAATCAACAACGCGAGCAATCAGTGGGTTGGGGCTTCGGAAATGATTGATGACCAAGATTTTACCACCCGGGCGACACACACGCACAAGTTCTCGCATCATTCGTTCGGGATGCGAAACAACGCTGATCGTGTGAAACGATGTCACCAAATCAAAGCTCGCGTCCTCGAACGTCAACTCCTCGGCGTTCATCGGCTGGACGGAAACATGCTCCCATCCGCGTTGCTCGATCAACTCCTCCGCTTCCGCCAACATGGACTCAGACAAATCCACCCCGGTGACATCCGCGTGCTTCGGGTAAGCGTCCAACGACAACCCGGTGCCAACCCCAACCTCCAAGACCTTCGTGCCCGCCGCGATGTTCAGCGAATTCAGATTGTGCTGAATCCGGCGACGAGCCACCGCCGGCCAAAGAGCCTGATAGGCCGGAACGAGATTGTCGTAAAGCTTGCTTTCGTGCGGCTTGGGTTTCGCCCCACGCGATTTCTTGGTGGTTCCGCTGCTCATCTTCCCATTTCGATCGCGAACACCCTCCCGAGCGGTCGTGCCCGCCTGGGGTCCCGTCTCCGACGCTTGATTCGAATGTGACTCGGAATCCAACTCTAACATTTCAACCTCGTCCTCAGCGAATCGACCGCGATCCTCAGACTTCCTGCTGAAATCACGAGTTGCAATCGAAAATGAACTTGAATCACCACAGCAGTTTCGCAGATTTCAAACCGCTGTCATGCCCGAACCTTCCCTTGGAGCCCAAAACCTGACGAATTTTGCGCCACAATTACATGAGTTCTTCTTCTAGCAAATGACAGTACGCGTCGTAACGCCGCGCGTCGATTCGTGCGTCGGCCACTGCGTTCTTCACCGCACAATCATCTTCGGCGAGGTGCAAGCAGTCCGGATAGCGACAGCCGCTCACGTAGGGCCTCAGATCAGGCATCAGGCCAGCCACCTCGCTCGCACTGATGTCCCACAACTGAAATTGCCGGATTCCCGGTGTGTCAAAGACCGCCCCACCATCGGCCAACGGAATCAATTGAGACGCCGTGGTGGTGTGTTTTCCCTTGTCGTTGTCACTGCTGACCGCACCGATCGCCAATCCCAAACCCGGCTGAACGGCGTTCAACAGACTGCTTTTGCCAACGCCGCTCTGACCAGCCAAAGCGGTTTGCCGGTTTTTCAACAAAGCCCGCAGGTAGTCGACGTTCTGGCCTGTCTCCGCCGACGTTGGCAAGACGCGATAGCCGAGCGACGAATAGACACCGATCAAAGGCTGCAGATCAACCAAATCGATCAAATCGACCTTGTTAATGATCACGATCGGTTCGATCTGGCATTGGTGAGCCGTCAGGATCATTCGGTCAATCAACGCCGGCTTGATGCCCGGTTGTTCCGCACTGGCGATGATCAACATCGCGTCAATGTTCGAAACCAACACATGCTGACGACCACGGCTTGTCCGGCTGATCATTCCCGTCCGCGGTTCAACCCGCTCGATCATCCCGTCGGCTTCCGACTTCAGCGACACGCCATCGCGAGACTCCGACCGAAACCAAACCCGATCCCCGGCAACGATCACATTGCGTTGACTGGTGCTCAGCGATTTCAAAACCTGACGAACCGCACACGCATACAAAACGCCGTTGTCGCCCAGCACCTTGCTTTGCAACCCGTGAACACTCAGCACGCGGCCTTGCAACAAGTTGTCTTCATCGACCGACAACTGCACATGCATTCCCGCGGCTGACTCCGGCGTCGAATCCGCACCTTGAATCGTGCGTTTTCGGGTCAGCTCGCCTTTACCGCTCAGCCGTTCGGATTGAACAGCGTCGTCTTGAGAATCACCTTCGCAAAAATCACGAGTCAAATCACCACGCCGCACTCGGCCCTGGTGCTTCTTACGAAAATTTGCTCGGAGGTTTCCGCTTCGCTTCTTTGCCAAGGGTCAGTCTTCGCGTCGTGCGGAAGCGTTCGAAGACCGCTCGGCGGCTCCTTCGGGGGCCATGATCTGTTCGACCTTGCCCTCTTCGTCGCCCAAACGTTTGTGAATCGAAGGACCAATCAGTTCCGTCAATTCAGCCTCGTTCAGCTCTTCACGATCCAGCAACTCACGCGTGATCGTCTCCAACTGACCGCGATGTTCTCGCAACAGTTGCTCAGCCTTCTGATCCGCTTCCATCAAGATTCGCGCCACCTCTTCATCGATCAATTCTTGCGTGTGTTCGCTGAACTGACGTTGTTGATGAATCTCGCGACCCAAAAACGGATCTTCGTCGCTCGTCTTGTAACTGACCGGACCAATCTTCGGGCTCATGCCCCAGTGCGTGACCATTCGCCGCGCGATACTGGTCGCTCGTTCCAAGTCATTTTCCGCACCCACACAAGTCTCCGTGTAGATGATCTTCTCCGCCGCACGGCCACCGAGCAACACGATCAATTGATGCTCAAGCTCTCGCTTGCTCATGCTCAATCGGTCCTCATTCGGCACGTACTGAGTCACACCCAACGCACGTCCGCGTGGAATGATCGTAACCTTGTGAACGATGTGCGAACCTTCCAAGTGCCAAGCCGTCAACGTGTGCCCGGCTTCGTGATAAGCCGTCTTTTCCTTCTCGCTTTCCAGCAAAACCTCTTCACGCTTCGCACCCATCAAAATCTTGTCGCGAGCGTAGTCGAAGTCGCTCATCTCGACGATTTTCTTGTCGCCACGTGCCGCCCAAAGAGCCGCCTCATTGACCATGTTGCGAATGTCGGCACCCGTCAGTCCAACGGTGCCCGCTGCCAAACGATGCAAATCAACGTCGTCACCCAGCGGCACGTCGCGAACGTGAACCTTGAAGATCTCTTCGCGGCCCTTCATCGTCGGACGACCGACTGTCACATGACGGTCAAAACGTCCCGGACGAAGCAGTGCCGGATCCAGCACGTCGGGCCGGTTCGTCGCCGCGATCACGATGACCGCTTGAGCACCACCGAAACCGTCCATCTCGCCGAGGATCTGATTCAACGTTTGTTCACGTTCATCGTGTCCACCGCCCAAACCAGCCCCACGCTGACGACCGACCGCATCGATTTCGTCAATGAAGATGATCGATGGTGACTGCTCTTTTGCCGTCTTGAACAAATCACGCACGCGGCTGGCACCAACACCAACAAACATCTGGATGAATTCACTACCGTTGACGCTGAAGAAAGGCACGTCCGCCTCACCCGCAACGGCGCGAGCCAGCAACGTTTTCCCCGTTCCCGGAGGACCATTCAGCAAAACGCCTTTGGGAACTTGCCCGCCAAGCTTCTGAAACTTCTCCGGCGTCTTCAGGAAATCAACGATCTCCTGCAGGTCAGCTTTGACGCCTTCCAAACCAGCAACATCGTTAAACGTGATGACTTTGTCGGTCGCTTCAAATCGTTTCGCCGGACTCTTGCTGAACCCCGACAAAAATCCGCCGCCCATCATGTCGTTTCGCGTGCGGCGAATCATCATGAAGATGAAGAAGAAAATCGCCAGCGGCAAACCAACCAGGATCAACAAATTCAAGATCGCAGCGGTGTTGTCCGGCGGCGAGAATTTCCAATCCTTGATGTTCCGCTTCTCGAGGTCTTCGGACAATTGCACGGCGTAATCCGCTCCCGCGGGCCGCGTGAACCGAAAACGCTTCAGCAATTCCTTCGGTTTCTCGTCGCCGTCAGCCGATTCACTGGCCGGCATCTGCGGACGAGTCTTGAACGTTCCCGAAACCTCGATGTCGCCGATTTCCACCGACTCGATGTTGTTCTTTTCAAGCTGACTTCGGAAAAAGCTCGCCGAAATCAAAGAGGATGGCTCGGGCTGATTGAAAAACAGCATCGCGGCCAGCACGGTGATCACCAAAGCGATGATCATCGGATTGCCACCACGGCGTCCCGTCGAGAGCTCTTCCTTGTTGGATTTGTCCGAAGAGTTCGATTCGGAATCCTTTTTCATACCGTTTTATCCTCAATAGTCACTGTTCGTTGGCACTGGCGATGGCGAGTTGCGTCTCGCCAGTGCAAGGAGTGTACCGCGATGGCGGATCGTTGCCTAACCGGATGACTCGAGTCGGCCGCTCTGCCTGTCGCATTCCGTCCAACACGGGCCAATTTTCGCAAAAACCAGCGAATGCCGCTGTTCCAAACCAATTCGCGAAACTGAAGTCTAGCCCTCAAACCGCCTGGGTCGCCTAACCAACCGATTTTTGCCGGGCGATTCCGACCGCCTGCGACAGTTATTCCAAAAGTTGTCATTGAACCGGCCTGGGACGCCGCGCCACATTGGCAGCCACGACCGGCTGCTATGTCACATTCGCCGACCGTCAACCACCCCAAACGGTGCCAACAGAACGTTCTGATACACAATCTGTTTCCAGACACTTCAGCCGCAATCGTTCAAGCTCGCTGAACGTTCGGTTACCTACGTCCACCCAAATCACTTCGTTCGACGATCCGACCGACAACGGCCGAATGCCGCTGCCCCAATGACGCTCGCCAGATCGATCAACGAGTCAACTTGTAGAGATGGCTTTTCGTCCGCAGCAACAACCCACCGGAAAACGGTACCGGGCTGGCAACGGTGAATTGCTCGTCATCGTCGACTTGGTTGGTGTGGATCAACTTTGGCTCCGACTCACCACCGATGTTCTCCAACACCGAAGTCGTTCCCGACTCATCAGTGACGTAGAGACGATCACCGATGAGCAGCGGCGAACTGCTGTAACTCGATCGCGTCCGTTCCAAAGAAGTGTCCCAAAGCGTTTCACCGGTCTGTGCCGACAGAGCCGACAACTTCCCTTTGGACTGCTTGCCATCGGAGATCAAATACACGATGCCGTCGCGAGCGGCAGGCGTCGGCACATCCGACCCAACATCGTCACGCATCCACAAAATGGCATCATCGGCTGCGTTCTTGTCACTTCCCGCCTCAATCAGCTTGGCCATGTCCACCCCAGTCAATGTCGCGCCCCGAGAGTAAGGACAAACGATGACGTTGCCCGTGATCACCGGCGACGCAATCGAACGAAAGAACTTCTCTTGCCCCGGATTAAAACCACCGAGCGTTCCCAACCGCTTGCCGGTTTTGGCATCGGTCAACGTCAAGTGATCAGCCCCCAACACGGCGACGACTTTCTTGCCATCGACTTCTGTCGCGAGAGGCGTCGAATAACTTTGTGCCGCTTCTTCGGGTGCCGGAACCATCCGGTCGTCTTTCCAAACCACTTCGCCCGATTCAATGTTAATGGCGACGATGTAACTGGGACCGGTTTGCATCACCGCAACGACCACCAAATTATCAACGATCATCGGGGAAGATCCCAAATCCCACCAAAGCGTGTCCTCACCAAACTGTTCTTGCAAATTGGTGTGCCAGAGTGGTTTTCCGTCAAGATCACAACACGCCAAATCACCGCTGCGGAAATAAGCCACCACGTTCTTGCCATTCGTCACAGCGGACGGGTTGCTTCCGCTGCCTTTGCGGTGCTTGTTGCCGCGGTCATCGCCCAGCGGCGTCTGAAAAGCGATCTCCATCGAATCGATGTCCACGCCCAACAGATGATTCTGACCATCAATCCCGCTGGTCAAGAACGCGCGGTTTCCCACGATCACGGGAGTACTCGCACCGCTGCCTGGAATCTTGCACCGAGTCGCTTTTTCCTCTGACCACTCCACTGGATAGTCGCCTTCGGGTGCAACGCCCTGTTGCGATCCACCACGCCACTGCGGCCAAATCACGTCAGCGTTCTTTGAATCGACGGAAACCGATTCCGCCGCACCAACCGTTGCGGTCGAGCCAACCGGAATTCCCAAACAAACAACCACGGCGCTCAAACGGGCCAACGAAAGCGATGCCAGAAGATGGGGCAGGGACATCAAACGGTCTCCACAAAAATGGACGGAAGGGGCGGGGCGGGAAACGCCATTGTGAAGCACCCAGCGTGCAAATGAAACCACGCAAGCCCGCTGTTCAAAGCAAATCATTCACGTGGCCGAGGATTATTCACCGAAGTGCGTTCGCACCGGTTCCAACGACGCAAACGGACCAAACAGCGACCGGCTCATCACGGCACCCTCAAAAGCAGTTCGCTCACCTCCGATGCTTCCCCAGCCATCACACCACGAGCTCCCCTGTGGCTTAGGCTTCCAGCCTGAGATCAAACAACGCACCCACACGCTGTGGCTTAGCGTGCTGTTGATTTGACGTGCCTTGCCGCGTTAGCGACGGTTAATCAGACGCCAACCGGGGCTGACGCCCATCGGAAAATGGTTGTCATTCGATAGGCGACCAAATCAACGGCCCGATCGGCTTCCAGCCTGAGATCTCCTTCAATCACAACCCGCCGCGTAAGCAAGGCTCCCCACAACCTCACAACCCGCTGGCCAAGCAATTCAACTGCCCAAGGACTCATCCGACTCGATCATCAAAAGCCATTACAACCACCCGTAGCCGACACACCCCCACTATCGCCCCGCTCCGACTTCGCCCAACCACCTGCAGCCGACTGAGCCCTTCAGTCGCCCCGCTCCAACTCCATCCAACCCTGTAGCCGACTGAGGCCCTCAGTCGGCTCGAGCGCAACCCCCAGCCACCTCCTCGTCCCGCACCAACCGATCCAAAGGACTGACCACCTTCGCCTCGTTCGGATTCCGCACGTGCGTGTAGATCTCCGTCGTCTTCACGTCACTGTGCCCCAGCAACTGTTGGATCTGACGAATGTCCGTCCCGGACCATAACAAATGCGTCGCAAAACAATGGCGGGACGTGTGACTCGTCACATGCTTTCGAATTCCCGCCTGTTCGACCGCGCATCGCAAATGAGTCGGAAAGGTGCTTGCCACCGCATGGTACCACCCACCATCCGGTGCTCTCCGTCGGCCGTCCCTCACCGCAGCCAAGCACCTGCAGCCAACTGAGCCTTTCAGTCGTCCCGCTCTAACTCCATCCAACCCTGTAACCGACTGAGGCCCTCAGTCGGCTCAGA
>NZ_DDGH01000067.1:0-6209 GCF_002337565.1 Rhodopirellula sp. UBA1907
GCTTGGTGAATAATGCGGGTTCAGTGAGGATCACAAGCTTTGTTGCTGGAAAATCGTTCAAAAAGGGGAAACGCTCTTTGAGTGAATTGCGAAGCTTGCGAGTAGGGATTGTGAAAGGTTCGTGAATGCAACTTGTGAAGCCTGTTGGTGCTATCGGCTTCTTGTAAAACACCACCCAAATGAATGTCTTGTCAGTCACCGAATCTGTTCAAGGAGGCTGACAGCAACCAGAAGTTTCTCTACCGAAAGGAGGTTTGCCTTAGCCAGTGGCACACGTCACGGCAACTGAAAGAAGACGATTGGGCGTGATTGCAATCACGCAATGGAATTGAAGCTTGGGAGACAGTCTCTCCACCAGGTTTCGTTCCGAAGAAGAAGGAGTCGGTGACGCTCGACCAGCTGAAGTTTGCTGGAACAAACGTCGGCTTTTAACGGTCAAACGCCACCAAACTCACCACCTCCCATTTTAACACAAGGTCGAAGCCGTTCGGCTTTCGGCAACTAAAATCTCAGGAAAGACTATGAAGTCGCAATTTCGAAAATCAGGTTTCACCCTGATCGAGTTGTTGGTCGTGATCGCGATCATCGCTCTGTTGGCAGCGTTGTTGTTGCCAGCCATCACCAAGGCTCGCGAAGCTGCCCGTGCAGCCCAGTGCCAAGCCAACTTGAAGAACATCGGCATCGGCCTGTTCAAGTACAGCAACCGTGCTCCATCTGGTTCATTCTGCAGCGGAGCGTCGGACTTCCGTCGCGATGGTTGCATGGACGAATACGGTTGGGTTGCTGACCTCGTCAACGTTGGCGACGGCAACATGAATGAGTCGTTGGACCCTTCGAACCCATTGAAGGGCTCGGAAAAACTGAATGACTTGTACGGGAAAGACACCACGGACGCCAAAGATGCCGCACCACTGGCTCGCCTGAGTGCTGGCCAGTGTGGTAAAGCTGATTGGCAAGGCGTTTCGGGCGATGGAAGCTCCACCACCTTTGGCGGAACGGCTCCAGAAACTGCTGTTCGTGCCGAGTTGATCGCTCGCTACTTTTTGACCAACGGTTACAACACCAACTACGCCGCTTCTTGGCACTTGGTCCGTGGAATGGTCAAAACCGAAGCTGATCCAAGCACCGGCGAATTGACCACTTGGTCCGGCGGTGGGTTCAAAGGTTTGGGTGGATCGACTGGCCCAATGAGCGTCGCCGACTTGGAGCGAAGCCGTATCAGCAGCAGCAACGTTGGCTTCATCGGCTGTGCAGCACCTGGTGACGTCGACGAAGCGATTCTCGCCGCGACTCTCGGTTTCGATGGAACCGGCGTCTGGGGAACTGCCCTGAATCAAACCGAAGCTGTCGAGTACATCGCCAGCGGATCGTTGTTGACCGAAGCGTTCAACGACGGACCTGCCTACTGGAATGCGACTGCAGGAAACTTGGACTTGATTGGTAGCAACGAAACTCTGCTCGCGCAAATCGGTTGTGAGCGTGGCGAACCCACCACAGCTGGATGTGCTGCTCCAACCGGCCCAGGCGGCAACGGTGTTTACTTGCAAGACACCCGTGACTGGTACGCTGTTCACGCTGGTAGCTGCAACATTCTGATGGGCGACGGTCACGTTGAAGTCTTCGCCGACAGCAACGCCGACGGATTCTTGAATCCTGGTTTCCCCGTCACCGGTTTGACCGCTGCTGAGATCTCTGGTGTTGGCTACGCCGACGACAAGTTGGAAATGCCTCGCGACAAATTCTTCGCCGGTATCTTCATCAACGATGGCTACTTCAAAGGCAACTTTGAGTGATCCATTTCGGGTTTGAACAATCCGATTCGTAAGTTGGAACCATTGCGAGTTCCATCCATTCAAGCCACGGCATCTTTCAATGGATGCCGTGGCCGTTTTACGCAAGGCATGCCATCGAATGAGCGCGAGTTCAGGAATGTTTGCGGACAAAGATGGCGAGCTTTGGCTTCCATTTTCGTTGGTTCTCCTTTTCTTTGAAGAATAGAGTGTGATGAGCATCACAGGAAAGTTTTTGCTTGTGGGGATCCTGCTGGCGTCTGTCCTTGGCGGCCTTTCAACGGGATTGGCGACCATCGTGACTTACGCTCCGTATGGCGTCTCCAAAGCCGAACGCGCTGATTACGAGAAGAAGGTTTCGTTGATCAAACGCGAAGAGGCCCTGCGAAAAGAAGCCCAGTCGATGGGATTGCCGCAAGCAGTTTTGCCATCTACCCGGTACGACTTCGGGCTGGTCGATCCGCACACAACCGCTTCGCACGCATTCGAGATTTGGAATCATGGGGCGGGACCACTGACGATTGACGTTGCAGAGACAACCTGCAAATGCACTGTTGGAAGTGCACAGAAAGGAACACTCGCACCGGGCGAAAAAACGAGTGTCACACTGACGTGGAACACAGGTCAGAAATCCGAACAATATGAACAGGCCGCGCGTGTCATTACCAACGACCCAACGCGAGAAGTGATCGATCTAATGGTTTCCGGCGTGGTTAAAACCGAGCTCTTTGTGCCTGCCAAGGGTGTTTTCCACTCCGGTGATGCGGGTGAAGTCGTTGAGTCGACTCTTTTGATCTACAGCCAACAGCACGACGATATCGCAGTCGTCAGTGCCGAGTCCGATTTGGTCGGATTCGATTGGGAATCAAGTGTCGTTCCTTCCGACTCACAACCGTCTTTGTCAGAACAGCAGCCGACTGTCATCAACCAAGTCAAACTCCGATGTCAAGCTCAGAAGCCGGGCCGTTTTCAAGGCGAAGTGAAGCTGCATTTACTGGTCAATGGTGAGTCAGATGTGATCGAAAAAAGTGTCGAGCTAACTGGACGTGTGCACGCTCCCATTAGTTTTCACTCACCCATGCTCCATTCGCGAGATGGCCTTGAGCTGGGCACACTCGGGAACAACCAAGAGCACGAGTTTCATCTGATTGTTCGCAAGCACTTCAACGAAGAGCGTGCTCTCAGCGTTCTGGATGTCAGTCCAAAATCACTCGATGTATCCATTGAACCTACCAGTCGTTCTGGCGACTATCGACTGACCATTCGCATTCCCAAAGGGATCCCATCCACCATCTTCAATTTGGATCAGAAGCGAGGGTACATCCAAATCGGTGATCCCGAAAACGAAGACTTTTCGAATTGGTTTCCTTTGATCGGTGCGGTGGTTGCAAACGATGAGTGATAACACTTCAGGAAGTGGAATCGTCTTGCGGCCAGTTGGTCTTCGCAACATCATCGGGAAGATGGTGTCGCTCGTGTTGGGATGCCAATTGTTGTGCTGCGGGGGCTGTGGTCCCAGCAAAGAAGAGTTGATGATGCGTGCTGCGCAGCGCGCTCGTCCGAAAAGTTCGGACGAAAAAGAGGAGTCCGCGAAGGCACAAACCCAGCCAGTCAGCACGGCAATCGCATCAAAGGTGGTCGACGCCAAAGCAGGGGTAAAGGAGACGGCGAACGCCGCTACAACATCGGCGGTGCAGAAGGCAGCCAAAGACAGTGATGCAAACAGTCCGGAAGAAACAATCGGAGACTGGAAGCCAGTCTCTGATCGGAAACCGGCAAATCCTTTGGGTGAGCCAGAGCGTCATGCAAAGGCAGTCGAGAATCTCAATCGATTGACCGAAGCCCTGATGGCATACAAAGAAGACAAAGGACATTATCCGCCGTCGGCGCAAGCGAAGGCTGGGATCAAGACATTGTCTTGGAGAGTCTTGATTTTGCCTTATCTCGGGCATCAAGATCTATTTGAGAAGTTCGATCTCAACATGCCATGGAATCGTTCCCCAAACAAAGAGCTGATCGAGTTCATTCCTGATGAGTTGATTTCTCCCGAACGATTTGACAGCAAAACGAATTGGATGTTGCCGGCTCATCGCAACTACATGTTCGGGGACAACCGTTACCCGCGCGATCGCAATATTGAGGATGGGATTGAGAACACGCTGATGCTCGTGGAGGTCAACGATGATCTAGCAGTCGAATGGACTCGTCCGGTCGACTTCGAACCGGCGGATTTAGCTGCTTTGAAAGGATCGCTCGGTAATTTGCGATCGGGAGGTACGTTGGTTGCTTGGGCGAATGGCTGGCCTTCGTATGTTGCCAATTCGGTGTCAACGAAACAATGGACCAACGCGTTCACGTATGAATCAGGTGATGGGCAGCGGGCGGGGGCCATCCACAAAGAGCCCGATGCATTGCTTGCTGCAAATAAACCATCCCACAGCGAGACGAAGGTGGAAGCGAAGGTTTCTGGCCGAGTTGAAGCATCCAAGGTCGTCGAGAATACGGAGGTTGCGGCAGAGAGTTGGGGTGAAAATCGTTTGCCGGTCCCTCCATCTCCTGACTTAGCCACCTCCAATCAACGGATCGAGCAGTTGTTCGGGGAGCAGTTGGTTCGAGCGAAACAGAATCAGACGCAGGCGGAGCTGAGCAACGATTTCCTGAAGAAATCATTGGTGATGTCAGATGACGCCGCAGGTGCCTACGCCCTGCAGAACGCTGCGATTGATCTGGCGATCGACAGCGGCGACTTCATGCTTTTTCAGACGGTCTTGGATCAACACGCGTCCACCTTTGAAGTCGATCTTTATCAGGTCAATCGAGATGGCCTATTGGAGTTTTCGCGTCGAAATGATGTTGACGAGGACACTGCGAGTCAGATGGCATTTGTCCGCCGAGCGCTGGTCGCAATTCAAGAAGGTTTGAAACGAAACGATTTTGAAGGAGTTGGCCGCATCGCTTCCGCTTTGCCACGAGTGGAGGAAGAGCGTCGAGGGTTTCGGCGAGCCAATGTTCGGGGTGGCAAACGCGATGCATCAACCGACAAGCTCGTCCGGATTCTTCAGACACAACTTACCTCGGCGAACAAACAATACGAGCAAGCCGCTGAGAAGGTAGCCGAGTACCGAAAGAATCCGGGTGACGCGGAATTAGCATCAGCTCTCGGTCGGTTCTATTGCTTTCTGAAAGGCGATTGGGCAATGGGGTTGCCGTTGGTCATCAACGGAACAAGTGAAAAACTTTCCCGAGTTGCCAAGCGAGATCTGGAAGGTGCCAACGATGCCGAGGACTTCTTGGCACTAGGCGACATGTGGTGGGAATTATCGGAAGGATTGCCAGCGGGAATCTATCGTCAAGGGACCCGTGACCGAGCGGGCTACTGGTACGAGCAGTCCTTGGAAGTGATGCCGGAATCCTTGGATCGCTTGCATGTGCAGGCCCGTGTGAAGGAATGGCAGTCGCAGGATCCCGGCAGTCCGCTCGCAACGATCCGAACGATCAATCGACAACTAGGTTTGGCGGAAAACGCAGATCTCGAGCAGGTTGTGGCTCGAAAGCGTACTCAAGTGAATGCACCAGGTGATGACTATGAAGATGGTTGAAGATTTTAAGATTGGGGTTGTTGCATTTATTGCAAAGAGACTTCTGTATATTTGGGGGGTAAGTCTGTTGAGTCTAGGTGGAGTGGTCGATGCGGCTGCGGTAACCAGGACGGTCGAATTCAATGACGGCGTTGATTTTGATGTAGATGGGGACCAGATAATATCAGAAGAGGGAGAGTATGTGCTCGATGGAATGAGGTTCAGCGTTTCTGTAGGCGACTTTAGCTATCCACAAAACGACAGTAATTTCCACTGGTCGTTGCAAGGTGAAACGTCAACGTCTCTCGGGTCGCAAGCCGGTACGCGAGCTTTTTCGATTGAGGTAGCTGATCCCAGTTTAAGTCCAACTTTCGATATGCTGTCGATTACGATTATCGGTTTCAGTACCGCAGGGACCTCTAACAAGAACGTAACAGTGGAGTTCACGGGCGAGAAAGCCGATCCTATGGACAACGTTACTTTAATAACTTCACCGTTCGACGCTGGTGATCGAAACCCGACGAATCCCCTTGTCGTAAGTTTCGGTAGTGAGTTCGAAGGATTAACTAGGTTGAGTTGGAATCAAGGTGGAACTGCGATGGCTCATCAGTTCGACAACGTGACATTTCGTGTTACTGCTGTGCCAGAACCTGGCACGTTTCTCGCAATGATTGCTCTGACGACGATGGGTTTTGTGACTCGTGGTCGGCGATGGATTGTTAAACGCCTCCAAGTGGTTTGATTGTGGAGAAGGCGTTAGGCAACGAGCGAAGGAAAAGTGTCGGATTGAAATGGTGGCATAGGCTTCTAGCCTGTGTTCCTCGCAATCACAGGCTGGAAG
>NZ_DDGH01000067.1:6329-13475 GCF_002337565.1 Rhodopirellula sp. UBA1907
CCTATGCCACTTATTTTCCGCTCGGTCCTAAATCGTAAACAGCGACTCGACTCTCATCTTTGAGCACGATGGCGTTCTTGATAATAGCTGGCGAGCAGTAGCAGTCGGCCTTCATGAGTGGCTGTTGGGTGAATGAGAGCACTCGCGGTTCTTCGACGCTGCGTTGCAGTGAGGCCAAGTGACCGCGTTCTCCGAAAAAGAACATTGCATCGCCCGCGATCAGTCCCTGAGCGCGACGCAGAACGCTGTGGTACTTCCATTTCAATTCACCCGTGGCAAATTCGATGCAGCGCAGTTCGGCACCGCCCTGCCCCGCGGACGTGAACCCAAAGACATGGCCATCGGAGAGCAGAAGGTTGGTGTATTGGCTGTCGAGGAGTCGTCGGTTTTTCCAGCGTTCTTCGTAGGAACGATCCGGCAGGATTTGGAGGCACACCGCGCCCGGTCCGGGGCCGGTGACCATCAAAACATGGTCGTTCCAAACCAGCGGCGAGACCGAGTTGTAGCTCATGGGGGCACGGCTTCGATGGGGGATCTCCCAGTCAATTTCTCCGTTGGCGGGATCGAGGCAAACCAAGCCTTCAGCTGTCATGACAAAGGCGAATTCTTGCCCGAATAGTTGAGCCACCACGGGCGTGGTGTAGGCGGCTTTGTGATCCGTGCACGACCAAATGGTTTCACCGTCTCGGGCATGGATGGCAATGATTCCCGCGTCGTTGTTGGCTCCGCCCAAGGAAAGGATTAAGTGTTCCCCGTGCAGCAGCGGTGTCGCTCCGGATGGGAACAATTCCGTTTCCACCTGAAATTCGCCATGAAGATCGCGGCGCCAGACTTCTTCGCCGGTGTCGAAGTCCAAAGAGACCAGCGTCCCTGAACCGCTGAAGTGATAGACGGCGCGGCGCTCAAGGTCGATCAACGGAGTGCTGTAGGGGCCATCGCTGTATTCAAAGTCGCATTTGGCGTCAGTCTCCAGTGAGTGTTTCCATCGGACCGCTCCATCCTGGGCATCGTGACACTGAATCCACTCCAGGTCATCGACGCGATGGGAAAAGACGACGCGGTTTTCGGCGGTCACAGGAGATCCATATCCGGTGCCAGCTTCCACGTCCCATCGAAGTACGGGACCCTGTTCGGTCCAAACCGCAGGGATGGACGCTTGCGTCGCACCGGTTCGATGCGGGCCAAATAGAAACGGCCAGTCCGTCTGTGTTTGGAGATCGTCACGCCTTTTTGATTGCTGATAGTCGGCAACAATCATTTCGCTGGGGCGGTCCGCTCGAGTGGGTTCTTCCAGGGGAACGTCGAAGGTTGGCTCGGGGGCTGCAGGCGAGCACCCTGCCGAGGCGAGCGCGAGCAGGATTGTGCTTTGAAGATAGATGCGTTTCATGTTGATCGTTGAACTTTCGTGCCGTCGTTTCATCACGGCTTTCGACGTCCTGACTGGTTGGCAATGCGGAGTGTGTTGTCTTGGACGTCAATTGCGAGTTCGATCCCTTCCGAGGCGGTCAGGAGTGTGCCAACCAACGCGACCATCCCGAACAAGCTTGCCACCGCGTACAGGCTGAATTGTCCCACCTCGTTGAGAATGCCGTCTTGAGTGGACCACACGATCCAGAGAAATCGAATGAGCAGCTCAGGGATCACCAAGGCAACGGTTGCGTAGGCCAAAACGCGAAAAATTCTTTGTGTTGCACGAAGCGTTGGGTACTCACGTTGAAGAGGGTAAATGCCAGCGGATTCGTTGTAGAGGTTTCGAGCGTTTGGAGTTGGTGGCTGGCTATCGGTCGCCGGTTTGGCATCTGAGTTGTTGGGGCGCGAAGTGACCGGTTTCAAGCTGACGGCATCAAAATCATTTTCCTGGAGTGGCATGGCTTGGTGGATGTCAGTGAATGCTGGGTGGGTGAGCGATATGCACGACTGCACGCAGAGTTGGGCGATTGACTGAATGAAAGCAACTCGTTCGTGACTCGCCACTCTCAAACAATTCTGTGATGCGACATTTAGATACGCATTGTCATGCCCAGAACTCGTCGTACTTCGGACGGGCTGGTCAATCCTTGTCGAACCATGTCGGTGGCTCGTTCCCAGAGAGATGTCATTCCTCGTTCAACCGCCCAGCGATAGATTTGTCGACTGTCTCGCGTGCTGAGAAGTTGGTCCACCGATTCGGAGTCTTTTAAGGAAAGGAATTCGCTAGCGAGCAATCGTCCTTGGTAACCGGTTTGATGGCACAAGTCGCAGCCGACTGCCACGCGGCAATTGCCAATGGGTAGCCCGCAGAATTGACTCGGATCGTCGGAGGGCTCGGAGCATTCACACAGAGCTCGCAATAGCCTTTGGCTGACGATCCCGAGCAGGCCACTTCTCAGCAGGTAGGGTTCGATTCCCATGTCGAGCAAACGGCTGATCGCGGTTGCCGCGCTGTCCGCGTGAAAGGTGGTCAACATAAGTTGTCCTGTCAGGCAGGCTTGGATCGCAATCTCAGCAGTCAGACGGTCTCGGATTTCGCCAATGACAATGACCTCGGGGTCCTGTCTCAACAGCGACCTCAGTCCCGTGTGCAGATCAAAACCCGCCGCCGCATTGACCTGGGATTGCGCCACTCCGGGGATCGGGACTTCGATTGGGTCTTCAATCGACAGCAGACTACGGCAACCACCGGAGGCTTGGACGAGTTGACGCAAGCTGGCGTAGAGCGTGGTGGATTTTCCGCTTCCTGCCGGGCCGGTAACCAGGATTGCTCCACTGGTTTCAGCCAACGTGTCGTTGATGTGTCCCAGAACTTGTTCGGTATGTCCCAAGTCAGCAAGCTTTTGAAGACGCGAGCCTTGCCCAAAGAACCGCAACACCGCGCGCTCGCCGTGCAGCGTTGGAAACGTGCTCACGCGAACCTCAGCTGCTTCACCGGGAACGGCAATGCGTCCTTCTTGCGGAACATCATTTTGGTAGGTCAGTAGATTCGAAAGCACTTTGAGCCGAGTGACGATCGATACCTTGCTGCCATCAACGACAGTCGCCAAGGGTTGAAGCAGGCCGTTGTCGCGGAACCGAACATCGATTCCATTGGCGACGGGCTGCAGGTGCATGTCGCTTGTGCCTGCTTGATCGGCAAATCTGAGTAGCTCTTCCACCACTTCCGTCGCATAAGAAGCCGTCTCGGGACGAAAGTTGTTCAAGCGTTGGGCGGAGGCCGCCACCTGTTCATCCAAGGAATGATCTTGAGGCAGCTTTCCATTCTTGTTTGGGGAAAGGATGTTCTGGAGCGATTGGATCACGTGAGCTGGCTTGCGTGAGGAGAGTTCGGATTCGATTGAAATGCGGGCGTTGTTAGAATCCGGATGGACCTTGAATGACATCTGTTGCCCGCTCTCCCATCCCGTCGACGTAGAGAGAAAATACTCGGAAGATGATCAGGACGAGAACGATCGCAATCGCTACCCAAATCGCGGCGGAGGCCGCATAGGTCAACTTGGCCATTGAACTCTTGACCTGCGACTTGAGATGGCGGAAGTGCTTGTCCAGAGTTTCGGCAAGCCTTCCGCTGGCTTCTCCGAGTTCCACGACTTCGATCGTTTCTTCTTGAAACAGATGGCTATCCGCGAGCGTGGAATGGAGGTCGTGCCCTTGTAAAATGGCTTGTTTGGATTGACTCGCTTTTGATTGGAATTGCTTCGTTCCAGCACAACGGAAGGCAAGGTCCACGGCTGAGGCAGCGTCCACTCCCGATTCGATCGTCAGTGCCAACGTTTGGACGAAGCGGGCTTCCGCGAAAACTCGGAGGTTGCGTCCGATCCATGGGAGATGAGCCGCCCAGTTGGAGAGGAAAGCAAAGTATCCGTTCTTGATCAGGACAGTGATCGCCGCGACGACAACCAAGGTGGTGAGGACAATGCCGATATAGATCAGCACCCCACGTTCACCAGTGAGACCAATCCCAAGAAGATCCGTCCGGCTGGTTTCCGCATCCGGCAGCAAGACTGCGGGCAGGTAAATCAAAAGCCCCACGACCACGACTGCCAGAATCAACTGAACCAGCGGCCAGAGAATGGAGTTGAAGAAGATCCCGCGAAAGTCGGCGAGTTGCTGATAGTACTCCGCCAATCTTTCCAGCACTCTGTCCAGCTTTCCGGATCGTTCACCGCCTTCCAGCATTTCAGCAAAATGCGGGGGGAAGTAGTTGCCCTGAGATTTAACCGCATCGGACAAAGCCGAACCTTCGCGAACTTGATCGGCGACAGATTGCATTCGGCGTCCATACAGTGTGCTCGCATGTTTGGCTTCGCGCTCGAAGACTCGATGGGGATCGAGACCAACTTCGAAGGCCACACCGACGCGCTCGCACAAGGTGCTAAGCGATTGGTTTTCGATGCGATTGGATAACACTCGGGGCGTCCTGAATTTGTTCGGCGGGAAGGTTGAATTTCCGCCTCAGGATAGCGGTTGCATCTTTTCTTCCCGTCAATCCGGTGTGAGTGTGCGGTGAAGAATGAATGAAGCTAATGCGGGCTTCCATGATTTTCTTCGCATTCCGGTGATGCTTTGACGCTACTGCTGCAATTTGATCGTTCCACTGCGAATCTTCCTTGCACGCGAACGGATGGCAGACCATTCAGAGGAGTCTTTTCGTTCAATGTTCTTCAGTTGCAGCGTCATGCGATTGTTGTTTTGAAATTGTTGTTTGTGGCGATCGAGAAAGTCCCAATACAGAGTCGTGAATGGGCAGGCGTCGTCGCCTGTTGATTTGGCCGGATCGTAGCGACAGCCTTTGCAGTGATTGCTCATTCGGTTGATGTATTTGCCGGTGGCGCAGTAGGGCTTGGTCGCCATCAAGCCTCCGTCACCGTATTGGCTCATGCCAAGTGCATTGGGAAGGCTGACCCAATCGATCGCATCGGCATACATCGCCATGTGCCAGTGATGGAATCGCAACGGGTGCGTGCCAAAAAGTTGAGCAAACAATCCAAGCACCATCAGTCGCTGGATATGGTGCGCGTAGGCCGTGTCGACCAGCAATCGCATTGCATCGGCCACGCAGGCCATGTCGGTGTTGCCGTCCCAGAAGAACGGCGGAACATCTTGTTCTGAGTCGCAGTGAAGAGCGTTGCGTTCTTCGTAGTCTGGCATCCGGTTCCAATAGACTCCGCGGACGTACTCTCGCCACCCAAGGATCTGTCGGACAAAACCCTCCACGCAGTTCAGCGGTGCGATACCGTCTTCATAAGCCTTTACCGCTGCATCGACGACCTCTTTCGGTGACAGCAGGTGCAAGTTGATTGAATGCGACAGTCGCGAATGATAGAGAAAGGTTTCGCCCTCCCACATCGCGTCTTGGTAGGTGCCGAACAACGGCAATCGATGTTCAATGAAATCATCGAGCGATTCCAACGCCTGGTCGCGGCAAACGGGCAGATCAAACCGATCGACTTTGCCGGGATGGTCTTCGAAGCGATCTCGCACCATCGCGATCACTTCGCGTGTGATCGCGTCAGGTTCAAATGAGGGCGTCGGTGGCACTTCTTGCGGTCCGCCTTTGCCGAAGGTCTTGCGATTGTCTTGGTCGAAGTTCCATTGACCGCCTTCCGGTGCACCTTCTTCGTCGAGCAGGATGCTGTGCTCCTTTCGCATCGTTCGATAGAACTGTTCCATCACCATCGATTTGCGACCCGATGCCCATTCGTCAAATTGGTCGGGCGAGCAGTAGAAATGATTGTCGGCGAGAAACTCAAGTGGCACGTCTTCCTGCTCGGTGGTGGATTTGAGTTGTTCGCGAACTCGGTAGTCACCCGGAGCAACGACCAAGATTTTTTCGACCGAATGTGCCGAGAGCGTTTTCCGCAGAACGCTTGCAAATGAACTTTCGCGAGCCTTTCGCCGATCGCCGGTCAGTTCGTGGTAGAGGACACCAAATCCTCGCTGGGTCAACTCCTCGCGAAAGTGCCGCATCGGACTGAAAAAGCCAACCAAGCGAGTTTGATGGCACCAAACATGAGTGGCTTCTTCGTCGTTTTCCGCCATCCAAACACGATCGGTTTTGGGATCAAAATCGGTGAAGGCCTCGGAATCGTGGTTGAGTTGATCACCCAAGACGAGCACGAGATGGCGAATTTTTGTCATGACGGGTCCAGCAAACGGCGGTCTCGAATTATCCTCACGCGTATCCACGGTAGCGCTGACGCAACCCTGCCCTGCTCTGCCCTGCCCCAAACTCGCAATTTTCGTCCTCGAAGACGCTTGGAAACGAACCACGCATGGAAATTTGGCCCGCCATCGATTTGCGTCACGGAAAACCGGTTCGCCTTCGCCAAGGAGACTACGACCAGCAAACCACGTTCGGTGATGACCCGGTCGAGTTCGCAAAACGCTGGCAGGAATTCGGCGCCAAACGATTGCACTTGGTCGATCTGGACGCCGCGCGAGGCGACAGTCCGGATGCTAACCGAGACGCGGTCCAGCGAATCATTGGGGCGACTGGGTTGCCTTGCCAAATGGGCGGCGGCGTGCGAGACGAAGCCACGATCGAATCGTTGTTGAACATCGGCGTTACGCGATTGGTCGTTGGTTCGCGGGCACTGAAAGATCCGGATTGGTTCGTCGAAATGTGCGACAAGTATCCCGGCAAGTTGGTCGCGGGCATCGACGCTCGTGATGGCAAGGTTGCGACGCAAGGCTGGCTCGAAACCAGTGACGTCTCGGCGTTTGAGTTTGCAACGAAGTTGCGATCGCGGACTGAAAACATCGCTGCGATTGTTTACACCGACATCGCGAAAGACGGCATGATGCAAGGTCCCAACTTTGAAGGGTTGGCAGAGATGGCTGCGGCGAGCGACATCCCGTTGGTCGCCAGCGGCGGCGTGACGACTTATGACGACATCAAGCAACTGGTCGAGATGAAGATGCCCGCCGCGATTGTCGGTCGGTCACTTTATGACGGAGTGATGGAGCTGGGTGAGGTCGTGCGATTGGCCGGTGACGTTTGATCGGCGTGATACGGCGGTCAGTGTTGTTTGGCGAGGGTCACGCTTACGCCCTCACCCGGATGCATTGCTGAACGCTCGCATCCGACCTCTCTCAACTTCGGAGGTCGTGCGGTTTTGAAGTGCCGCTTTTCGGCTGACTTACACACGGCGTACCTCTCCCGAAACGAAG
>NZ_DDGH01000020.1:0-48316 GCF_002337565.1 Rhodopirellula sp. UBA1907
AACTTCGTTTCGGGAGAGGTACGGTGCGCGAAAACAGCATAAATACCTGCATCAAAAAACTGCACAACCTCTCCCCCAACGAAGTTGAGGGAGAGGTGACAAAAGTTGCACCGTGTCCTCGACCTGCAACCCCAAAGATTGAATGACCCAGGCGAACGCACAAACGGCTCACATGGTGACGCCCGATCGTTCCTGCTGACTAGCTCAAGCCATTCTCGCGTTCAATGCGAATGCGATTCGTAGTGTTGACGCAAGATGTCTTTGCCGTAGTCGTTGCCGTTGGGTGTTCGAACGACGGTGTGAATGTGATCTCGCGTTGGTTCCGAAGTTCGGAACGGAGCGACTCGGCGTTGGTGGTCGAACTCGATCAAGATCACCGGGCTGTGAACTCGGTAGTAGTAAACGCTTTGGTCGGTCGTTCCGCCAATCCATGCAAAGTAGGTTTCGTCGAGTTGTTTTTCGACTTCGGACAGACGAACCTTTGCGTGTCCTTCTCGCATGTTGCCGACGTACTCTTCGATCAACTGCAGCAACGCTTGTTTCTGAGAGTCATCGAGTTTTGATCCGATGAGACCTGCGTAGTCCAGTTTGACATTGTCCTTGTAGGCTTCCGTCAGATTGTTGTTGCCATCTTTGCGATTCATGATGATCGCTTCCGAACGCTGGTCGTCGGTCAGCATCTGGATCAGATTCAGACCCTTGTCCTGTTCGTCTTGCATCACGATCGTTCCCGCGAATTTTCCTTGCTTGGCTTCGACGGGTTCTGATCCCATGAAGACAGGACTCATCACGACTTGGTCACCCAAGACGAAGTAGTTGATGACGACGTGGTGCCCGTCGAGTTGCCATCCCCAGGGTTCAGTTTTGGAAGGCGTTCCCATGACCGTGATCCAGTACAACCACTCGTTGTATTCCTGAGGGCGTTTTGCAAGTTCACCGAGCGTCCCGTTCAGCTTCATGATGTCTTTGGTTTTCTTCAGCCCTTTGGCACTGAGGCTTTGCTGAAGCATTTCGAAGGCAAGCGTTCGTTGCGCTTCGGTCATCTCGTCGAAGCCGACTCCTTGGCGTTTGGGGCTGTGTCGGTTGTCCCATTTTCTCCATTCGGTGTCGTCGACCGGGAAGACGGTTCGCTCACGTTGCTGGTCGGTCAGTCCCGCGAGGAAGGCTTCTGCTGCGATGCGAACCGGTTCGGTGGAGACACCCGTGGACTCGATTTTGAACAAACCTTTCTGGGGGCCTTGCGAGGTGACGATGCCGACGAAAGGTTCGTCGACCGTGGGAGCCCCCCGTCGTCCGCCGGGGCGTTGGGCATGGAGGCTCGAAACAGCGTTTGAGCAGAAGATCAATGCGGTGGCGACTGCGATCCAACGGGGGAGATGTGACGGTCGATTCATGTTTTTCAGTTGCGATGGAGGATTCAAGGTGACTGTGACTCTGAATTTTATACTTCGCGTGCACATCGGAGGACCAAACACTGTGTAACAACGCGATATGCGAATGCTTCGTGAATTGGGTTTCAATCGAGGTTATGATGAGGCTGCATTCGTCCCGTCGACAGTTCTGCAAACCATTCCTCGATCAAGAGAGGGTTTCGAAATGCGGTTGCTTCTCGTCCTGCTCAGTGTGTTGTCTCTTTTCTCAATTGGTGCGTTGAGTGGACGAACATGGAACGAATCTTTCACGGATGACCTGTCTGATCGAAGTGACGTTCAAGAGTTGGATGCATCACTGCTGGTAGCCGCCTCTCGTAGTGATGTGGACGAAGCTTCCGAGCAGCCATTGGAGATCACTCCGGATGATTTGCATCAGTTGAATACAGAGGGTTTCCGCAATGCGGAAGGTTTTGGTATTTCCCGTGGTGGTGCCCACATTTTGCTGAACGACGGATCAGTGCAATTCATCGAAGGCGAGATAGCCGCCGGAACTGAATCCAGTGATCAGCAAACGGCAACGAACTATGGTTTGTGGGGTTCTTTGGGGACACGCAGGAAGATTGACGAGCATCCTGAACTGTCGGAATTGTCCGAGGTGCATTGGGTGTCAACTGACGCCCCTTCTTGGAAACTCGATTTCGTGCAGTTGGTGAGCTTGCAACAGTTCGATCCGCCGGTTGCCTATGACGAGAGCGAGCTTCCCAGAATGCATCAATTGCAGAGCGATCAGGTTCCAACCCGTTCGCTCACGGAATTCGAAGTTGATGCGATTGGACGATTGCGAGCGGGAGCTGAACTGATTGAAAAGCAAACTGCGACTCAAATGTTTTTACTCGGTGCCATTCGAGCAAGCGGCGAGTGCATGGAATGTCACACCGCGGAATCCGGTGATTTGTTGGGAGCATTTTCTTATCGTTTGTCCCGGCGGTGAGTCGTTTGACGAATTCATTTTCGTAACATGATTTGCAAACGCTCGCCGTTGATGTGGACCTGCTTCACTTTCAATGTCTTGCTCAACAAGACGATGTCGGCTTGTTTGCCGGCGGTGAGGCTGCCAACTTGTTGATCGATGCCGGTTCGTTCGGCCGGGGTCAGCGACGCCATTCGAACGGCGGCTTGCAGAGGAACGTTTCCGACCTTGTGCATCGTGCGAACCATGTGATCCATACCCATCACGGAGCTGGCCAAGGATCCAGGCGACGCCCAGCCGACTTGGCCATCGCTGGTGAACCAGGAACCATCTGCTTCCGGTCCAAATCGATATTTCCCTGGAGGCATGTCGAGGGCTCGGTTGCAATCGGTGACCAAGCACAAACGCTTGCTGCCTTTCATTCGCCAAGCGAAGCTCAGTAGCTCCGGTGCCAGATGCATGCCGTCAGCGATGACCTCGGTGCTCATCTCGGGGTTGGCCAGAACGTATTCCAACATACTGCCTTGCATTGGTACGCCGAGTCGCTGGCGGACCGAGGACACGTTGCTCATCGCACACCAGAAGTGATCGACGTGTCGCATGCCATTTTTGAACGCGGCTTCCATCTCGTCCCAACTGGAATTGGAATGACCGCAGGTCACCAGACAATCTCGTTTGTTCGCGTGTCGGTAAAACGCCGCCGCTCCAGGAAGTTCCGCGGCGCAGGTCGCGATGCCGACGATGCCGGATTCGAAGTAGCGGCGATATTCGGCCGCCTCGGGAGCCCGGCACACGGACTCGTCGTGACATCCCGTCTTGCCTTTCGCGAAGTACGGGCCATAAAGATGCACGCTGGCGATCTTGCTGCCAGATTGGATGTTCCAAGTGTCACGGACTTCGCCGCATGCCGCCAGCATCGCGTGAATCTGGTCGTCTGTGCCGGTGCTGGTTGTGGGGAACATGGTCGTCGTTCCGTGACGAGCATGGGACTGGCACACCGCGCGGACCGCGTCCTGGCTGCCATCCATCACGTCGGCACCACCGCCACCATGAATGTGAATGTCGACAAAGCCCGGGCAGATGTAGCCGCCTTTGGCATCAATGATTTTCGCGGAGGCGGGAACGCGAGAGCGTGCGGTTCCGACGTACGTGATTCGTTCGTCTCGGCAGACGATGACCGCATCGGGAAGCAAGCGGTCGGGCAAGATCGCGGTGCCGTTGAGAAAGCAAAGATGGGACACAAATTGCAGCTGGGTTGGAGGACGGCCGGTTGGGACGAGAAGTATACCGCCAGTGAGTTGTGCTCGAGGTGACCGATTGCGCTATCATGTTGGTCTGCATTTCCTTTTGATCGCTCCGTCCGAGACACAGCATGCAAACCTTGATTCACCGAAGTCTCCACGTTTTGCTGGCAACGGTTGTTAGCTGTTCTTGGACGCACGCCGATTGGCCTCAGTTTTTGGGTGAAAAACGAGATGGCTCGTCCAGCGAGACTGCGTTGCTCGACGCGTTTCCCGAAGAAGGTCCCGAGGTTGTTTGGCGGGTGCCCGGTGGTGTGGGAATGTCAGCGGTCACGGTCGCGGATGGCTTGGCGATTACCACGATGAATGATTCGGGCAAGCAATTGCTCGTTGCTTTCGATGCCAAAACCGGCGAACGTGCTTGGCAAACCGGTTTGGGAGCGGAGTACAAGAACGGTCAAGGCGACGGGCCTCGTGCGACCGCGGCGGTATTGGGTGGAGTCGTCTATGCGTTCACGGGCGACGGAGTCTTGTGCGCGGTCGATCAGAAGACGGGCGAGTTGATTTGGCGGACGGATGCATTGCAGGCGTGCCGCGCAAGCGAATCGGAATACGGGATGTCGTCGTCTCCATTGGTAGTCGGAGATTCGGTCATCGTGCACGTGGGAGGACGCGGCACGGCGGTGGCGGCGTTTGGAACCAGCGACGGGCGGCTGCAATGGTCAGCGGGCAGCGGACCGGCCGGATACTCGTCACCAACGCTGATGAACGTGGCAGGCAAACAACAGATTGTCAGTTTGACGGGCGACAAGGCGTTGGGAATTGCCCCGAGCGACGGCGCCGTCTTGTGGACGTATGAGTTTGAAACACCTTACGCCTGCAATACAGCCAACCCGGTATCGGTCAACGACGATGTGTTCATTTCCGCTGGCGAGAACCATGGTTGCGTGTTCATTGACGTCGAAGAATCGGGCGGAAAGTTCGCGGCAATGGAACACTGGGCCAGTGTCGATTCCAAAAGTGTGATGCGAAATGAATGGCAAACATCTGTGTTGGTCGATGGCTATCTCTACGGCTTTGACAACGTTGGAGCAGCCGGCCCAACCACACACCTGACGTGCATTGATGCGGACACCGGCGAAACCGTTTGGCGGAAGACTCGTTTCGGCAAAGGCAATTTGGTTCTGGCGGATGGCAAGCTTTGGATCACCACGATGGACGGGGAACTCGTGCTCGTGAAAGTCTCGCCGGATGGATACGAAGAACTGGGGCGAGCCATACTGTTCGGGCGAACACGTCAATCACTTTCGATTGCCGATGGGTTGGGATACATCCGCGACAACCAAGAAGTCGTGTGCATCAAGCTGCGCTGAGCCATTAGAATGGGGACGAAATTGGGTGTCGTGCCACAACGCGACCGCCCAAGAAAATCCTTCCGGCTACGCTCTCCCCACGCAAAGTCATGACCCACCGACGCAATTTTTTGTCCACCACATTAGCCGCTGGTGCGGCGTCTCTCGCGGCGCCCTATTTGATTTCTTCCGAGGCATTGGGAGCTGGCGATTCGGTCGCTCCATCGGAACGCATCACGCTGGGGGTGATCGGGATCGGGCCTCGTTGCACGTACGACTTGAAAGCCATCTTGAAGCTCAAAGATGTGCGGTGTGTTGCCATCGCTGATGTTCAGCAGTCACGTCGTGATGCCGGAAAGAAATTGGTCGATGATCACTATGGAAATCAAGACTGCAAGCTCTACCAAGACTTTCGCGAGTTGCTGGCCCGAGATGACATCGATGCGGTGTTGATTGCGACGGGCGATCGTTGGCATGCGGCCGCGTCGATCTTGGCCGCCGAGGCTGGCAAGGACGTTTACAGCGAAAAGCCGTGTGGGATCACGATCCGTGATTGCCAGTTGCTCGATGAGACGTTCCAGCGAACTGGTCGAATCTTTCAGGCGGGCACGCAGCGACGCAGTGTGCCGAACTTCATCCAAGCCGTGCAGGTGGCTCAGTCAGGAAAGCTCGGGCAGCTCAAAGAGTTGCAGGCCACGGCTTACTTGCCGACTTTGGACAACACTTGGTTGCCGGCTCAACCGACACCGAACGAAGCCATTTGCGATTGGAACATGTGGTTGGGGCCTGCTCCGTGGCGTCCATTCAACCAGAAGTACGTCGATGGTCGTTGGCGTGGTCAGTATGACTTTGACAGCGGTGCGCGTTTGCTGGATTGGGGAGCTCATACGTTGGATCTTTGCCAATGGGCGGCGAGTGCCGACGACACGATGCCGGTGAAGTACGAGCCTTCGCAGACCGCGATCATGTGCACTTATGCCAACGGCATTCAGTTGAAAGTGGACTTCTTGGAGGAACCGTTCGGCGATCGAAGTCCGCGCTGGCTCACTCGTTTGGGGACTTGCCCGGTGCGATTCATCGGTGAGGATGGCTCGATTGAAACAGGCGATGAAGGTGAAATTGTGGCGTCTTCGCCTGCCTTGCAAAAAGAGCTTTCCAGCGCTGAGCGTGTCCGTGGTTTGGACGTCACCGCTCATGCACGGAACTTCTTCGATTGCATCAAGAGTCGAGAGCAGGCGACTTGCAATTCAACCGTGATGCGTCGGTCGCACGTGGCTTGTCATGCCGCGGCGCTGTCTTGGATTTTGAATCGGACGCTCACGATTGATCCCCAAACGGAAACGTTTGTAGGCGACGATGAAGCGAACCGTTTGCGCAGCCGTGCGAAACGCGACTGGACTTAGAAGGTCCGTTTTCAGGCGAGCACGTCGTGGATGACGTGGCCGAAATCTCTTTCCAATCGTTGGCGACCGGGAACGACCAACTCGTGCCGGTTCAGGCCGAGTTGGTGCAAGAGGGTGGCGTGGATGTCGGTCACATAGTGGCGATCTTCGACCGCGTGGAATCCAATTTCATCCGTGGCCCCGTGCGTCATTCCGCCCTTCACTCCGCCGCCGGCCATCCAAACGCTGAATCCGTAGGGATGATGGTCGCGACCGTTGGATGATTGAGCTCCGGGAGTTCGTCCGAACTCGGTTGCCCAAACGACCAGGGTTTCATCCAGCAGTCCACGTTGTTTCAGATCCTTGAGCAAGGCACCGATGGGCTGGTCGGTTTGTTTGCACAGTTTGGTGTGGCCGGCCTTGAGCCCTTTGTGGTTGTCCCACTGCCCTGCCCCGCCGTTGCTGCCGTGGTAGACCTGGACAAAGCGAACGCCTTGCTCGACCAATCGGCGGGCCGTCAGCATTTGGCGGCCGAACACTTTGGTCTCGGGCTGGTCCAGCCCATAGTCTCGCTGAGTCTGAGCGGTTTCGTCTTGGAGTCGCACCACGTCGGGGACCGCGGTTTGCATTCGAAATGCCAATTCATAAGAACGGACTCGTGCACGCAACGCTTCGTCGGTTGGGAACTGTTCTGACGAGATTTGATTCAGTTGACGAAGCAGTTCAAACTCACCGGCCTGTTCTTCTTGATAGACGCCGCCGGGTGGTGCCGCGTAAGGCAGCGGGATGTCCGAATCGATGTCCAGCGGAATGCCATCGTATTGAGGCCCCAAGTAGTTTGCACGGTGGCATTCACGACCGCCGCAGCAATCGGCGACGGGAGTTCCCATCACAACAAATTGGGGCAAGTTGTCGTTGAGTGAACCCAGGCCATAGGTCGCCCAGGAACCGACGGTGGGAAAGAAGCCGTCGACGCGATGGCGGCCCGTGTGAAATTGCAATTGAGCGCCGTGGTTGCTGTCTTCGGTCCACATCGACCGGAGCACGCATAGATCGTCGGCACATTCTCCGACATGCGGGAACCAGTCGCTGATCTCAATTCCGCTTTCGCCTCGCGGTGCGAAGCCGACTTGCAAAGGATAGATTTCGTTGCGGATGAATCCGTTGTTGGGGTCAAACGCGACGACGCGTTCGTTGGCTAAGTAGGGTGACTCGAGGACTTTGGCGTACGGCGTTTCCTTGATCGTCTTGCCGGCCAACTTGTTCAGTTGTGGTTTCGGATCGAAGGTTTCCATGTGGCTGGCGCCGCCGATCATGAACAACCAGATCACGCTCTTGGCTTTCGGAGCGATCTTCTTCAGTTCGCTTTCCGCGATCTCGTTACCGTGAGCGGTCGAGTCACCTTGCAGAAGGCTGGACAGTGCGACGCTTCCGAATCCCAGGCCGAGGTCTTGCAGGAAGCCACGGCGATGACGTCCGGAGAATGAGTGTGGACGGTTGTTTCCAAATTGCATGCTCATCGCACCGTTACAAAGTCGTTGTGGTTGAACAGGACGTGAACCAAGTTTTCACGTGCGCGAAGGTTTGCATCGGTCGCTGGCGGGACCGTGGTTTTGGCCGCACCGGGGGATGGGGAAAGCTTCTCGGAATCTGCCAGCAAGGTCGCTTGGTGAGTTAAGAATGATTCGCAGGCAGAGCGTTCGCTGTCGCTGGGTTCACGTCCGAGAATGGCGGCGTAAGCTTCCGTGACAAACGCGGGATCATCGCTGGCTTCGGCACTCAAACTCGCCGCGGTCGTGCGAGATTGATCGATCGCCAGCGGACTGTTCGCGAGTGCGAGTGCTTGTTGCGGGACGATGCTTTCTGATCGGCGGTAGCAATCGGTCGGGTTGGCTGCATCGAAGACGACCAACATCGGCATTTGTTTCTCATAGGCATGGCGGAAGTAGACGCTGCGCCGTGGCGTGGTTTCGCCTTGTTTGAAATCAATGTCGGGTCCGCCCATGGATTTGTCGAGTGTCCCGGCAACGGCGAGCAGATTGTCGCGAACCAGTTCGGCTTCCAGACGACGCACGTTGGCTCGCCAGAAGAACAGGTTGTCCGGATCCATTTCAACGTTTTTCGCGAAAGTGCCTTCGGATTCCACCGTCGCGGATGAAGCGAGTCGATAGGTGCGAGATTGAAGGATCAAACGGTGGATGTGCTTCATGCTCCAGTCTTTTTCGATCAGTTCCACAGCCAACCAATCCAGTAGTTTGTGATGGACCGGTTGAGATGCACGCAGTCCAAAATCATCGACGCTGGGGACCAACGGCTGACCGAAGTAACGCGTCCAAATGTGGTTGACGGCAACGCGTGCGGTCAGGGGATTTTCCGGGGCGGTGATCCAGTGAGCGAGCGCGGTGCGGCGTCCGCTGCTGGTTGATGGGTAGCTCTTGCCGACAGGAGTGAACTTCGCGTCGTTGGCGACCAACTCAACGGAAGCGTCCACCAGTTTCTTCTCGACCTCTGCCAGTTTCTTGGAGGCCGCATCGATGGCGGCTTTCTTTTTGGCTTCGTCTGTTTCTTTTGATTCTTTGGCTGTCGTGACCGCATTGCGTTGCTTCAGCACATCGAGCAGGGCTTGTTGGAACCGCAGTGTTCGTTCGGAGTTCGCGGCTTGGATGGCAAGGTCGGCGACGTTTGCTTGAGTGTTCGTCGCCCCAGCCTTGTCCGTTTTTGCATCGACGAATTTGGCTTTGGTTGCTGCCCAACGATGCTGGATGGATTGCAGGTTTGCTTTGGCAACTGTGACCTGCTGGCGAACGATCGCATCATTCTTGTCTGTGGTTTCGCGGAGTGACTTTTGGGCAGATCTCAGTTTCTTTTCTGCGGCGGCAATCTCTTCGGTTTCGATGTGCTCTCGCAAGAAAGGATTGGAGGCGAGATCCGACAGTTCAACGGGCTGAATCTCAAAGGGGACTTCAACGATCTCGGGGAGGGCGGGGGCGATCGGATGGTCTTTGTCGGGATTCTTTTCGTTGCCCTGCACGTACAAGTAAGTCGGAGCTTTGAGGTCCGCGTCATAGGCTCGCGGCAGCCCGAGTTTTGATGTGTCGGGTTCTCCCGGCAAACGTTCGGTGCGGACTCGGTGCGGTTGGAAAATCGCTCGAAACGCGTAGTACTCTTGTTGTGAGATCGGATCGTACTTGTGGTCGTGACACCGCGCGCAGGCGATCGTCATTCCTAGGAAAGCTTTCGCGGTGTGTTCGACCGTTGCGTCCAGCCAGATGTCGCGATTGCTCGTGTGAAAATTGCGAACCAGGAACCCGGTTGCTCGGAGCGTGTCGAGATCTTCGGGGGCGATCTCATCGCCCGCCACCATCTCATGGATCATTCTGTCGTAGCCTTTGTCGACATTCAGCGATTCGATGATCCAATCGCGCCAATGCCAGATATGTCGTTGGCTGCCACGGAGTTGATTCTTGTAGCCATCCCAATCGCTGTACCGCCACACATCCATCCAGTGCCGACCCCACTTTTCACCGTAAGCGGGATCGTCGAGCAAACGATCAATTCGTTGACGCCAAGCATCGGTGGAAGGATCCGATGCGAACTCGGCCTGATCCTCGCGAGATGGGGACAACCCAGTCACATCCAAGTGAAGGCGACGCAAAGCCATGGAGGGATCGGCGGGGGGAACCGGAGCCAGTTGGCTTTGCCGCCACTGGTCGAACATCAGGACGTCGATGGGATTCGACGACCATGGTTCAGGGATGTCGGTTGCCAGTTCGGGGCGAGTGGGATTCTGGTAGGCCCAGTGTTCTGACGGGGATTCAATGATCTCTTCGTCAGGCGGGCTTGGTGCACCAAGCTGGATCCACTGAGCCAGCATTTCGATCTGTTGGGCCGACAGCGGTGTGCCTTCTCCTTCGGGCGGCATTCGTTCGTCCGGATCCGAAGTCGCGACTCGACGAATCAACTCGCTGTCAGCCGGTTGATCGAAATCCAACAGCCCGTTTGGACTTTCGTCACCACGGATCAAGGACCCAGCGTCGAGTCGGAGCCCACCTTCTTGTTTGAGGACGCCGTGACAAGCCCCGCATTTCTCTTGGAAGAGAGGTTTGATATCAGACTCATAGTCCACGTCAGCTCGCAAGTTCGAGCCAACGAGAACGATCGCCAGGACGGCAAGGATGGTTCGCGACATAGGTGGGACATCTGCTTCGCGGGAGGTGGGAGACCCACAGCGTAACCCCAAACGATAGCCCCAGTCCAGTTTTTTGTTTGCGAAAGACGTAGCAGGCGTACCAGAATCTTGTGGAGGAAGGGTGAGTATCGAAACTCGCCGATGCGTTCTCGAGTCACACGAGCCTGTCGCCGGAGAATTCGCGACTGAGTCAAATCAATCGCGTGAAGGCAATCCGCCATTTTCGTGTCTGTCAACAACCATCAAGGGCAAGGGAAACAGAGTCTGTGCGGCGTTGATGGTAGAACTTGCCAAATCAGTTCCTCGGTTTGGTCGTCCTGCACTGACAGCGCAGGACGACCAGGATTCCGAGTGAACGGGAGCTTGATTACCCTTTGGACTCCGCCTTTGTTTGGCTTTTGGATGCTTTCGCAACAGTCTCCTCCGAAGAGTTGTCAGCGGCTTGTGAGGGGGCCGAATCCTCGGCCGATTCTTTTTGGAGTTCGTCAGCGTATTCTTTGAGAATCGACTCTGTGACCACCATTTCAATGTTCACGTTGGCGTCCTCGTTTGGCGTCGACTTGCCTTTCGTCGAACTTTTGACGATTGGGGTGCCATCTTGTTTGGTGGCATTGGGAAGTTGGGCGCGAACTTGTTCAGCTGTTGCGCAATGCAATATGAGCCATTTGGCGGGCATTCCACCAGCGTGGAACGGTGAATTCGGATCGGGATCGTTGATGACATAAACATCGTAGACTGTACGGTTCCCCTCTTTGCGACGATAGATCTTCATTTGCATTGGCTGAGGGACCAATCGACATTCGACCGTCTTCTTTTCGCAGTCATTGATTGGAACACAGACCTTGAAGCTGCAGCCGGGAACACACTGTATGTCCTTCTTGCCGATCTCGACGCATCGTTCGATGGTGCACCAGATTTGTGGGACATCAGTTTCGTGCTGGAAATCAAATTCCCAGTCATAGCAGTTGATGTCGTGATTGATCTTCGGGATGGTTCCGTAAATATCACACTTGATGGGGGTCTTCGTCGTCGGCCCGCTCTTGTGACATCGTGGCAGGACAATCTTGCAATGAAGATTTTTGCAGTTGCAAGGTCCTGTGGTGGTTCCGCCGCAATCGCAGACGCTGAGTGGATCGGAGGATGTCACAACAGGTTGGCTGTGAGTGATATGTTGTGTCACTGGTGGTGCGTAAACCGGCGCAGAGTGTATTGGCTGCGACTGAACCGGATGGGATCGGACAACGACTGAACGAGTGTGATACTGCCCAAAAGTATCATTTGCAAAGGTGGCTGAAAGAATGGTGGCTGCGAAAACGCAGACGGGGATTGTTGCTGCCGGCGACTTCATTGGGGGCTCCAGTTGAACAGAGAATGGAAGTGTGTGCCTTCGAAGCAGGCAATGAACCTGATAGACGGCGAAGGCAAGCTAGATCGTATGGGCGGTGAGTTGGGACGCCACGGAAGCGAAGGTGTTGCAAACCGGAAACCGAATGCGTGCCTATGTGATTTATGTCCATTCTGGATGAGCTAAGAACCAAATGTCTCTTGCGAGACTGCTTTCGATATAGGCGAACGGCAACCACCCATAGCCATCTTCTCCCCAGTGCTCACCCCAGCATGTTTTGATCAGGAAAGCACCATGGGTTTGATGTTTGCTGCAGTTTGTTTGGCATCGTATGAAAGGTGATACGATGTGATGGTCGTTGTAGCCCAATACGATGCAGGCCGTTCCGCCCTCGGTGCCGCCACGCGATGTGTCCAGTGGAATGGTTGCTGAAGCATCAGTTGAGAGGCAAGATGGGATTGGGAAACCTAAGAGGCACGGCGTGTTGGTGCTCAGGCAATTTCGGATTGTGGTGACGAGGGAGGATCGCGGGGTCCTCCACGTGTCAATGCGGAAGTAGGAGAGTTCACCATACGGTTTGGAGAAAGCGAATAGTTCGGGCGATGGTGGATTGTCATTGGTCCATTTGGTGTCGGATGGGTAGAGGCGTTCAGGGGGGCATCCGAGACGCTTGAGGGTTTTGATGGTGGAACGGAGGCTCACACCGTGTGCGCCGCCGCCTCCCCAAAGTTTCAGCGTCATTTGATGGAGGAAGAGAGCCGAGGCCGTCATGGAAGTTCCTTGCCATTTTCGGGTCGACCAATCGAGCAAGGACAGGACGACAGGGGCACAGGAGCATGACTGACTGAATGAGCTGCATGAAAAGTCGAGTCCTTCCTCTCGCAGGTCCACATGCGGAAGCAGCTTTTGTGAGTCTCTGAACCGAGATGATTCGAAGTCTCTGGTGTCGGGTACATCTGGACACCATCCATGAGATAAGTTGAATTTCGTGTCCATTTGTCATTATTTTCATGACGAGGAAGTGAGTGCAGAGAACTTGGTACCTTAGGCTGTGACTGTTTCCCCAGCCTTTCGATTCGTTATTACTCACTGATTCGAAGAACATGATGGTGGTTTGATTTGCAAATATGCACAAGCAATAACCAAAGGGTGCGCGCGGGGCGCAAATCGGACGCGAAGGGATTGTTCGTTGACAGTGTCCCCCCATTTGGTACCTTGGCGTCGCGCCCGGATAGATATGCTTGGTTGGGGAGCCAAAGGAATGGATACTAGTGTGAGCCTGTTCACTGGCTTTAGCTCAAAGTTTGAAAAGCGAAAATTTCGCCAGTTCTCCCATTTCCTCCAGGCTCTTCAGGAGGCGAGGGAGTATGCCAAAGATTTGCAATGCTCTGCACAGGAGTTTGCCATCAGTGTTTCGGATGCGGAGGCGATGGGCATTTGCACCAACGATTTGATTTGGATGACTCGCAAAGGCTGGGTTCGAACGGTTGGTTCAGAGCCCTTTCAAGATGATGTTGGCGGGAGTGATTCGGCTACCGCTGGTTTTGGAAGGCGTCTCTCTCGCTTCGAACTCGGAACTTTAGGGATCCAGTTGGTTCAAGATGGAACGGAGTTTTCGTCTGGAGAAATCCCGGACGAAGTTGCCCCGTCGCCTGTGGGTTTGTCTGCAAAACCGAAGCCAACTTGGGACCCTGATCGACATGAGTTGACTTTCCAGGGAAAGCTGGTGAAGCGTTTTCGTTGGCCAGCCACGAATCAGGAGGTGGTTTTGAGCGCTTTTCAAGAAGAGGCGTGGCCATCACGAATCGATGACCCGCTCCCGGGCGCAGATGACCTGGAGCCCAAGCGTAGACTCAGCGATACCATTAAGTGTTTGAACAGAAACCAGCAGTATTCATTGCTGCGGTTTCGCGGGGATGGTACCGGAGAAGGGATTATTTGGGATGTCGATCGAATCTCAGCTTAGATCATCGTTTCCATGAGGGTTTCAGCCTAAGAACGCTCTATTGCGTCGGGTCCCAACAATGAACTTTTTTGGGGTTACCCGCAGACTTGGTTGCGACCGGATCGCTTGGCGTCATAGAGTTGTTGGTCGGCAGCCTCGAGCAATTCTTTGCTGGACTGAGGATTCTCGGGATCCAAAACCGCGAATCCGAAGCTGGCGGTCACTACCAGTGGGCCAATGGATGTTGGGAAAGGTGTGTCGGCTACCGCTTGGCGACAACGTTCCGCGATTTCGCATGCGTCTTCACGGCCGGTTGCCGCGAGCAACAAGCAAAATTCTTCGCCGCCATATCGAGCCAACAGGTCATCGACTCGGCAGATGGCACCAACGCGTTGGCCAAACGTTCGCAGGACTTCGTCGCCCACCAAGTGACCGTGTGTGTCGTTGACTGATTTGAAGTGGTCGATGTCCAACATGACGACGGCCATCTCTAACTTCGCACGAGTCGATCGCGAAATTTCGCGACTCATCGCTTCCATCAGGTATCGCTTGTTCATCGTGCCGGTCAAGGCGTCGCGGGTGAGTGCGTTGTAGACGGTTTCGTGATACTGCGTTTCGACACTGTCGGCTGAGAGGAATCGGAATAGGAAGCTGCCGATACGGACCGTGTCACCGCTCTTCAAATAGCGATCGGAATCAATGGTTGATTCGTTGACGATGGTTCCATTGGTGCTGCCCAAATCGCGAACGGCGTAGCCATCGTGGTCGCGAAACAGCAAAGCGTGTTGACGTGAAACGCTTCCATCCAGCAGTGGCAAATCGGAGTCGGGGGACCGACCGATAAGGAACTCATCTTGTTCCAGCAGCATCATGCCTTCGATCACATCCGGCGGATAGATTTGCACCAGGCAACATTCGTTTTGCACGCTTTGAGGTTGCGTGGTCGTTTGTTGACGCAAGGTTGCTTCGGCGACGTCGTGATTGGATTGGGCAGCGTTGATGGCGGTTGCGGTCAAAGCGGGGCTGGTAGCGGAGTTCATGTGTTTCAGTTCATTCGAGGTGACTGGATACGGCATCGCCTGGTGGTTTCAAACCGTTCGTCAGTTGGTTGTTTGGCGAGCGACGAAAACGATCGGCTGGTGTCCGCTCTGCCCCTCGTTCACGTCTGCCTGAAAACATGGGTTACTCTGTGCTCATCCAGAGCGCAGAGCTGAGCTATTTATTCTGAGCCTTCAGAATCTGGGTCGACCGAGGCGGTGTTGTCGATCGTACCGATCAGATCGGTCGTCGCAGTTTCTTGCATCAGGCTAGCTAAATCGTTTTGCAATTGGTTCGCTCGCTGGCGTTGCTCATCATTCAGTGTTTCCATCGATAGCGATTGCAAGTGTGTATGAAAGTCGCTGATATGTGGCTGGGCGGAATGGTCCGAATCGGTGCTGTTTGGCTTCGCCGCCAACATGAGACTGAGTTGCATGCAGTTCAGTTTTTCGTCCACCGTCAGCGGTTCGTAGTCCTTGAGAATGTCGAAAGCAGCTTTGGATTTTTTCGCATGGTCGAGTCCCTCAGCGAGATCGCCTTGTTCGATGGTATTTGAATCACCAACGAGCACCGCCAAAGCATGATGGGTTTGGGCATAGCGACGCAGCAAATCCGCTGTGACTTCTTCGCGAAGCAATGCTTCGTAAGTTTGAAGCGATTGCCGAAGTAGTTTGCCTGCCAATTCTGGATCTCGCTCGGAACCCCGCGTCAGCAATTGGCCCAAGTTGTTTTCGGCGGTCGCCAAGTTCACGCGGTAGAAGCCATCGTCGTCGGTCAGACGCCATGCATTGTCGAGCGTCTGGATCGATGCTCGAAAGTCTTCAACCGCGTCGGCTTGACGACCCAGGTGCACGCGGCAATTGCCTCGTTGCAGCAAAGCGTGAACGCAGGATTGCATGTAATCGATTCGGTCTGGTTCAGAGCTGATCCATTGCTGCACGTCTTCAATCAGCTGAGTCCATGCCGCTTCGGCCAATCGATGCGACCCGGAGTTGGTCAATCGCCGGCAGTTGTCTGTTTGGATATTTTCCGAAAGACGGCGGTCGCTCAACGTTCCGCGGCGCTGCGTCAGCCATCGTGCGGTTTGAATGGCGCGGAGGTAGGAACTTTCGTCCCACAACGTCGATGCAGATGGGCCACGCAGAGCGTGAGTCGCCAATTCCAAACGAACCGCCGCAGATGCAATTTGACCGATTGTATGTGGCAGTGAGTCGTGGGATTGAGCGTCAAGCAAATCCGACGATTGCGGTAAACGCTGAGCCAACCAACGTCGTGCGGTGACCACGCGTTGTTTCGTTGCATCAGACAATAGCGATGTGTCGTTGATCAACACTTGGCCGATCAACGAATGGATGCTTTCAATTTTTAGCTGCGTCGCAAATGAATTGTCCGCTCTCGAGGATGAAGCCAACGTGACTTGCAGTTCGTCCGTATCGACATCCACTCGCTGCAGAAGTTTTTCAGCTGTGGAGTACTCCTGTTTAGCTTGATCGAGATCATTCGTGATTCGATGAAGGTCGCCCAGACGCAAGTGCGTTTTGATTCGCTGCAGCAAAGCAAGACGTTTGGTTTGCCGACTGGATTCCGCCAGATCAAAGTCGTCGAATACTTGATCGGTTGGAGTTTGGTTCCGTGATGCGATGTTTTGATTGGCAATTTGATCGTATTGATCGATCGCGCGGTCGAGCAGGTTGGAACGCAGTGGCGCCATCCCCGGATAGAACTGCAGCGAACCGCTGAGTTCGATCAGCCAGGTGTCGGTTGCATCCAGTGCTTCGCTCAAATTCAAGATCGCCTCTCGGTGCGCCTGCTGAGCTTCGATCCGAGCCATTCGTTCGGCTCGGTGTGCCCGGTGAATAAAGACTCCAAACAGGATCGCTGCCAGCAGCAGCCCGGTTCCGGCCAGCGAGACTGTCGCGGCGATGCTTTGGTGATGACGACACCAACGGACACCTTTATCGACCCAATTTTCGCGATAAACGGAAACCGAATCACCGGCGATGAAACGCCGTACGTCGTTGGCAAGGTCTTCCGCATTCTCGTATCGATCGTGCTGCGACGAAGACATCGCTTTGCGAACAATCGATAGCAGCGGAAGCGGAACCAGCGGTTGCGACAATCGCAGGTCTGGGCAGGATGCTTTGCGGACTTGTTCGAGAATTCGTTTGACCGGTTGCCCGTGATAGGGATTCCGGCCGGCCACGATGGTGAAAAGAATCACGCCGAGCGAATACAGATCCGAAGAACGATTGATTCGCGAAACTTCGCCGCGAGCTTGTTCGGGCGACATGTACGCGGGCGTGCCAACGACGGTGCCGTCGGGTTCAAACAACGACGAAACGTCGGCGGAGCGAGCGCGAAGTGTTTCTTGGGTTTGATCGATTTCGTGGTGTTCGTTCTGGTCGACGGACTGAGCCAGCCCCCAATCGAGGACCACGGTTTCGCCAAAACCGCTGATCATCACATTGGATGGTTTCAGGTCGCGATGGATGACGCCACGTTGATGCGCGTAGGCCACCGCATTGCAAATGTCGACGAAGCGTTGCAGCAGTGGTTCGAGCGATTCGCCAAATTGGAACCGCGTTTTTCTTCCCGCAGATTTGTGTTTGCGGTGATGATCTTGAATGGATTGGCTGAAGGTGACTCCGTCGAGCAACTTCATCACATAGAAAGCGTCTCGCCGATCGCCCATCTCGTGCACCGGGACAATCCCCGGATGCTGAAGTTGGCTGGTGACCTTGGCTTCGTGCAGAAAGCGTTGCCGCTCTTGTTCGGTGACATCATTCGCATCGCAAAAACGCTTCACCGCGACTTCGCGATCGAGTTGTCGGTCGACTGCTTTCTCGACCACTCCCCATCCGCCTCGTCCAACCTCTTCGAGACATTCGTATCGGTCGGCGGGATCGTTGATCGATTCTTTGGGCCGAGGCGTCTTTGCCGAAGATCGAGATTGATCGGTCAAGTTTGCGCCGATCGTTTCTTCGTGAATCGGGTGGGATGCGGAAGCGTTCCCCGTTCGGCGACGTCGTGAACGTGAACGACTCTTTCGTGACGAACCCGAGTTGCGGCTGCCCGGATCGCTCCACGAATCTTCACCACGACTGTTTGATGGCTGGGTGTTGTTGTCGAGACCGTCGCTGTCAGTCGCGGCCACACCAAAGCGGCCGGTCGATTCAGGGTTGGATGCGTCAGGGTCGTTCATGGCGACGGTTGCTTTGAAATCTCACGGTGCCGTGTTGATCTCAGTTCGTGATCAACCGATTTGATGCTATGGCAACCGTAGGTCGCTGGTATGAACCGAACGCGATCGAAGTCTCTCGAAAGCGATTCCCCGAACGGTCGAGCACTTCAACCGGTATCGATTGCGACGGTATTCCGGATCAAGCGTTCTGGAACGCGGCGGATACAGTCGCGTCGGATTGATCGAAAAGCCGCGGGATCCGGGCTTTTCTTTCGTTTGAGCGAGCAGTACGTTTCTCAAAAATCCTCCTCTCCCATTTTGTTATCAATCATGCTCGCAAAAGAAGTGAAAACCGGCACCGTTGTGGTTCATGACGGCAATCCAGTAATGATCGTTGGGATCTCGGTGCAATCGCCGTCAGCTCGCGGTGCCGCAACGCTCTACAAGTTTCGGGCTCGCAACGTGATGACCCGCAACAAGGTCGACATCACACTCAAGGGCACCGATGTCCTGCAAGAAGCCGATTTCTCTCGTCGCGATGTGCAGTTGATGTACACCGACACGGAGCACTTGCACGTGATGGACAAAGAGGACTACCAGCAATACGAGGTCCCGTTGGAAGACGCGGAAGAGCAGTTGCCTTACATCACCGAAGGCTTGGAAGGCATGCGTGCGTTGATCTACAACGATGCTTGCGTCGGGATCGAAGTGCCAGCGACGGTGGAGCTGAAGATCGCTCAGTGTGATCCGGGCGTGAAGGGGAACTCGGCCACGTCACGCACCAAACCAGCAACCATGGAAACGGGGTTGGTCGTTCAAGTTCCCGAGTACATCAAGGAAGACGAAGTCTTGAAGATTGATTCGCGAACCGGTCAGTTTCTCTCGCGCGCTTAGTGCTGGCGAGACGGTTTGTTCGGCCGGCAAATGGTCCCAAACTCAAAGCACATTTGAATCGGCCGCGGGAGCTTGCTCGGACAATGGATTCGGCGCGAACTCGGAAGGGGTAACCATCCGTTCGACTTCCGCCGGTCTATCCTGCATCGGTTGGCCGCCGCCGACGTTCTCGTAATTTTCTTGTTGTAAATACTGCTCCGCCATCCGCCGCGAATTTTGGTCCTGGGCGTCCATGTAATCCTGGATGGCGCGTTCGCTTTCGTCCTCCACGATGTTCTGAATCGAGGGTTCTGGTTCGGGCTGCGGTTCGGCGCATCCAGCGATCACGCCATAGGCAACAAAGAAGCATCCAATCCATTCGAGTCGCATTTCGTTTGCCCTTTCACACCGAGGTCCTCGGCGGTCTCGCCACAATTTGGATGTGACGAAAGAGGAGAGTAGAGAAGATTCAGAGAAGTTTGGAGGTCGTCGGTATTTTGCTCGTCGAGCATCCAAAATTCAAGCCTCGCGTTGACCGGATCAGACGCGAGGAAGCATCTGACGCGTGCTATTGAAGCGGGAAAACGATTGCGGAATCGACTCAGCAACTTTTGATCGGATACGGAAGACTCGTTCGTTTATGCTGGCAGCTTTGACGACCTTTTCTGAGGCTGTGTTGCGATGCGAACCGGATGGATCGCTTCAACCGCCGAGCAAACGAAAGATGAAATATGACACGCAGACTTTCTGAACGCGGCTTTGCTGGGTTGCTGTTTCTCGCCTCAATCGCGTTAGTCGGTTGGCCAGCTGGCGGCTTGCTCGCGGAGGAACCTTCTGCACAAAAGACGCGTGTCCTGCTGGCGTCGGACGTTCGATGGCAGTCTCTCAATCCCAATCGCGGCGACGCGGCCCCCAAGGCAGGAACGCTGTGGGGAGACCAGACCGAAGACGGCGCGTCGGGTTTCTTGGTCAAGTTTGTCGATGGGTTTGCGTCGCCGCCTCACATTCACAACATCACTTATCGCGGGGTCGTGATCGCGGGCGGTTTGCACAACGACGATCCCGATGCGGAGCCGATGTGGATGCCGGCGGGTTCCTATTGGACTCAGCCGTTGGGCGAAGTTCACATCACCGCCGCTCGCGGAGACAGCGTCGCGTACGTCGAGATTCAAGAAGGTCCGTATCTCGTGCAGCCACCAAGTGAGGCATTCGATACCGGGGAACGTCCCGTGAACGTCGATGCGTCCAACCTTGTTTGGTTGAAAGCGTCGGACACCAGTTGGATCGAACCGACCAAGACCGTGAGTAAAAGCGAACCGGAGATAACGTTTCTCTGGGGGCAACCTGCGGCCGATCAGGTCAGTGGGACACTGGTCAAATTGCCCGCCGGGTTCACTGGCAAGTTCATAACCACGGCGTCAACCTTTCGTGTGGTCGTCATTCGCGGTCAATTAAGTCTTAGCCTCGATGACAAAAGCGAGAACGCTTCACTCGTGCCGGGCAGCTACTTTGGCTCCGAAGGTGAGGCAACGCATGAGATCTCGGCGGATGAAGAAACCATCGTCTACGTTCGAACCAAGGGGACGTTTCGCGTCGCGGCGAAAGATTGATTTGGCCGGGCGAGCTTAGCGTTGCCCTTCTTTGGCTCGTTGCATCGCACGCTGCTGTTCCAGGATGGCTCGCTCGAACGGTGTGACGCGGTCGCTGGGGCGGAACTGTTCCTGCAGTTGTTCGTCGGGAATGATCGGTGTGACGGTGCCTTGGTTTTGCATTGCTCGAGCCGATTGGAAAACATCGATTGTTTGGTCAACCAGTTCAGGCCCGGGTGGCAAGAGGAAACGTCCGATGCCTTTGCCTTGCATGTTGATGTCTTCGATACGGTTGTTGCCTCGTGCGGTACGGTCGATCGCGACGGATTGGACGCGCCATTCGTGAACCACGATTTCATAGCGAGACTGTGGTGGGATCTGATGGCGGACTTCGCGAGTGATCCACTGGCCGTTGGGTGATAGCAGTTCGAAGGTTTCGACCCATTCATGCCCGGCGTCGCGGCGTAGTTTCATGTCTTCGAATTCACCAGGCGCAAGTCGAAACGTCTTCTTCAATCCGGCTTGTCGCGAATCGGTCAGCGTGACGTTGACGTCTCTTTGGCTGCTGTTGGTGAATCGAATTTTCGCGGGCGGCAAGTCAGGCAACGCAACTCGCCGTGTATCGATTGGCACCGGGCCGGGGTTCAGTGGGATCGGGCTGACCGCAATCGGGCCACTCGGAATGTCATTGATGCCCCAACCAAACGCGGGTGCGGGAGTGAGCCAAGGCAGGCCGAATCCACCGCGGATTGGAGCTCCGTATTCGACATATCCGCCCGCCAACGGACCGAACACGGGGCCACCGATCGGTCCCACACCGACCGGCCGCACGAATCGATAGGAGGCCTGGGGGAAGGGATTGAAGTTGTCGAGATCCATGTAGAGGAAGTTGCCGAAGCCATTGCGGGGGAACTTCAATGCTCTCGCGAGCAGCGTGTTGTAGTAGCCCAGGAACTGTCCGTCTGGAGTATCAAAACGTCGATCGCGAGAGTAGACAACTTGACGCCCATCGCCGTGGCGATAGATCAAGTTTCCGCGACGCAAAGAAATGCGGCCGGTCACCACACCGGAAGGTTCCACCAAATCGAATTCGCCGGAAGGACCGCCGCGTCGATGGTCGATTCCCGAATGGCGACGATCGGGGAAAGAACGACTGTCACCGCGAAAGGGAGGTTGAGCGAGGAGAGCGGTTGGGATCGATGCCAGTAGCAATCCGACCAACGTGATGCGGGTGATTGCGAGACCGTTTGAATTGAAAACGGGGGCCAATCCTTTGAAGCTTCGCATCGTTTTTTCCGCTGATTCAGAAGTCTGGGATCAGAAACGCGGTTTGCTCGCCGCTTGGTTCATCGTACCAAGCTGGTGGGCGGTTGCGGGGCAGAAATTTGCACCGGATCAATCGTCGGTTGCATGACCCATTGGGTCCAAAATGCGACGATAGACCTTTGCGACGCCATGAGCCATCGTGTGATCGCTGAAACATTGATGGTGGCGCGTGACAGCGAAGTCAGACATCGATTGCCAATCATATTGTCCGGAAACCATGGCTTGAATTTGTTCGGCCAAAGATTCTGCATCGCGAGGCTCAGCAAGGACACCTTCGATGCCATGGCGGATCGCTTCGGGCGTTCCTTCAACAGAAGTTGCAATGACGGGCGTACCAGCAGCCATCGATTCCAAGACCACCATTGGTAGCCCTTCGCCGTAGAGGCTTGGCAGAACCATCGCATCCAGACGAGCGAGTTCGGCGGGGACGTCCTGCGTGAATCCAACCCAGTCAATCAGATGTCCGATCCCGAGGTCGCTGATCTGAGCGTCGATTTGTTGACGGTAGGCTTCGGTTTCAAAGGGACCAATGCAGCGAAGCGTGACCTCGGTGCCGACGTTGTTGAGGATCGCCAGTGCATCCAGGACCACTTCTAGTCCCTTGCGGGCTCGCATCAAAGCGACCATGCCGATTGTCCAGCGGCCGCCGATGGTGGGTTTGCTTTTGCGAGCGGGGCGAATCGCGGGGACGCCATTGTGGACCACGGTGACTTTGTCTGCGGGAAAACCTTGTTGAATCGTGTCTTCGCGAAGACTGTTTGAAACAGTGATCAGATGAGAACAATTCGCTAGCGATCGTCGTTCGATCCAGGCATTGATCCGGTTCGACCAAGCTCGTTCGCAATCTCGACCAGCTGGGCTGTGGACGTGGTAGACCCAAGGTCGACCGGACCATTTCGAAACGGCCGAGGCGAGCATGGCCGTTCGCGGTGTGTGAGCGTGCAGCAGCTCGTATTCGCCTTCCGCCATGACTCGGGCGAGCCGTTTGACGGCGGTCCAGTCCAGGCGGTGACGCATTGGGACACGATGACACTGTCCCCAGTTTTCTCCCGCCATGCCGGATTGGTGCTCTTCCAGCATGTCGGCGAATCGGCCTGGTTTGACACAAGCGAAGTCGGCGGTGACATGGAGGTCTGGCAGGCAGCGGCCGAGGTGAGACTGCACGCGTTCCGCGCCGGAGAAGTGTTCTCCGTTGACGACGTGCAGCACCCGAATTTCACGAGGGACATTCAGAGCCGACGGATGGCTGGCGGGCGAGAATGACAGTCCTTCGGTGATGTCGGCGGACGCATCGCCGGCGGGCGCGACGACTGGCGGCACCGAGGAGTTTGCGACGCTTGGAAAGTTCGAATTAGTGGTCGAGTGCATAGCGGGGCGTGCTGAGGTGTCGGGCTTGATTGCCGAGCCGAAGGAATCAATTCGAGATGACGGAGCGTCGGCTGGCGATTGGCGGGATCGATTTGTCGCGAAAAGGGCGGTCGCGGGAGGCAACGCTCTTTAACTTTGGGCTAAAGAAGACACCCGTGTGCTGACCAGTTGTGCAGGATCATCCGCATTGCGGGGGACTTGGACGGTCGTGCCAGTTGTGACGATTGAGTACGCAGGACCCTGGGGGAAACAGCCGAAGTCCGTTAAGTTCTGTGTCTCAAAAATGTGTCTTTCTCCAGCCCTCCCCACGCTCAATTAGTCCCCGTTAGACCTATGAATTCCTCCATCGTTTTGTTGCCCGGTGACGGGATCGGACCTGAAATCGTCGAACAAGCCCGTTTGGTCCTCCTGAAGGTCGCGGAGCGTTTCGGGCACACGTTCGATTTCAGTTCGCACCAGATCGGTGGGATCGCGATTGACGAAACCGGCGACCCTCTTCCTCAACCAACCATCGATGCCTGCCGGAACGCTGCGGCGATTCTTTTGGGAGCGGTTGGCGGACCGAAATGGGACGATCCTTCGGCCAAGACTCGCCCCGAGGCCGGTCTGCTGAAAATCCGCAAGGAGTTGGGGCTGTTCGCCAACCTGCGACCCATCAAGCTGTTCGACGAATTGGCCGACGCGTCTCCGTTGCGAGCCGACATCGTCAAAGGCACGGACATCCTGTTCTTTCGCGAATTGACCGGTGGGATTTACTTTGGTGAATCAGGCACTTCCGGCAGCGGCGAAGAAGAGACCGCTTTCCAGTCGATGACCTACTCGGTCAGTGAAGTCAAACGAATCGTCCGCATGGCAGCCCAAGCGGCTCGCGGTCGTTCGAATCGATTGACCAGCGTCGACAAGGCGAATGTTTTGGAGCCGAGTCGTTTGTGGCGTCGAGTGGCTGCCGAAGTCATGGCCAGCGAATTTCCCGATGTCCAGTACGACGTCGTGTTGGTGGATTCGATGGCGATGCACTTGATCAACCGACCATCGGAATTTGATGTGGTTGTCACCGGCAACATGTTCGGCGACATCTTGACCGACGAGGCATCCATGTTGCCCGGTTCGCTTGGCATGTTGCCCAGTGCGTCTTTGGGCGATGGTGGTCCCGGTCTGTACGAGCCCATTCACGGATCGGCTCCGGACATCGCCGGCAAAAGCGTCGCGAACCCGTTGGCGACCATCTTGGCAGCAGCGATGATGCTGCGTCACTCGTTGGGACTGACCGAGGAAGCCGAGGCGATCGAAAAAGCCGTCGCGGGCGTGATCACCGACGGCTTGCGAACACCTGACCTGGCTCGTGGCGATCAATCCAAGAGCGTGTCGACCGAAGAAATGGGCGCCGCCGTAGTCGCTAAACTGGCTAGCTAGGAATGCCGTTCGGCTTTCTGCGGTATTCTGGTTGTTCGCCTGATACCAAGTCGACAGCAGGTTCCCCTCCAATCGAAGAACACCTTGCCTGATACAGATACCACCACTTTCATCTTGATCGCGGTCATCCTAGCGGCGCTGGGCATCGCGACTTTGGTCGCGTTCTTGCTCGGTCGCAACGATTCGATCGCGGTCGACGCAGCGGTCGTCAAGCGATTCCGCGCCAAGCTGCGCGTGTGGTGGACGATGGTGGCGATCTTTGTGATCGGATCGTTGATCCACTGGATCGGGTTGGTGGTGTTGTTTTCGATGGTGTCATTCTGGGCATTGCGAGAATTTATCTCGATGACGCCGACCCGGCGGGGTGATCACCGGACGTTGTTTTGGATCTTCTTCATCTTCACGCCGCTGCAGTACATCCTGATCGGTTTGGGCGATGAGTATTATCCGTTCTACAGCATCATGATCCCGGTCTACGCGAGCCTGTTCATTCCGGCTCGTGCGGCCATCGCGGGCGACGCGAAACGGTTTCTGGAGCGTTGTGCGAAGATCCAGGCCGGGTTGCTGGTCTGCGTTTACTCGTTGTCCCACGCACCGGCACTTTTGGATCTTCAATTGGTTCGAACCGGCGGCGAACCTTGGACGGGCAGCAACGTCAACTTGCTGATGTTCTTCGTCTTGATTGCTCAGTTGTCGCTGACTTTGGAACGCGTCTGGAGCAAGTTGGCCGGCAGTCACGTGATCGCTCCGGATATCAACGCGTCTCGAACCTGGGAAGGCGTGCTGGGAGCCATGATGTCGACCGGTGTGATCGCGGCTTTGCTTCGTTGGGCCACACCGTTCTTTTGGTGGGAAGCCTTGTTGATGGGCGTGATTGTGACCGCGATGGCCAGCATGGGTACGCTGACGATGAGTGCGATCAAACGAGATCGTGGAGTGACCGATACAGGCACGTTGGTCCAAGGGCACGCCGGCATCCTGGACCAGATCGACAATATCTGCTTCGCCGCGCCAATCTTCTATCACGTCACACGTTTCTTCTTCACGTAGGCTCCACCGGCCGAGTTTCGCCATTGTCGAGCTCTGCTTCTTCCGAGCCGATTCACTTTTGTATGAGCCAAGGCATGCACCTCGTCATCAGTTCCAGTCTCCATCCCACCAGCCGCAGCCGCATTCTGGCTCGCGCGGTTGCCGAGCGACTGCGATCTCAGGAACGGGAAGTCGAAGTCTTCGATTTGTCTCAGCGAACGTTGCCGCCGTGCGACGGTGCGACCGCCTATGGCAACGAAGAAGTGATTGCACTTGGCGAATTGGTTCGTTCGGCGGAAGCGATTTACATTGCCTCGCCGGTCTACAATTACGACGTGAATGCCGCGATCAAAAACGCGGTGGAGCTGACCGGGAAAGCCTGGACGGGAAAGACTGTGTCGTTGTTGTTGGCCGCGGGCGGCCAAGGCAGCTACATGTCCGCGATGGGATTGGCCAACAGTTTGATGTTGGATTTCCGCTGCGTGATTGTGCCGCGATTTGTTTACGCGACAGGAGAATCGTTCGAGGGCGATTCGTTGGCCGACGAAGAAATCGGTCGTCGCGTCGATACGTTGGTCGAAGAAACGCTCCGTCTCAGCGACGCACTCAACTCCTGAGTGAATTTGCTTGGTCGACAGACCGGCGTGAAGGCAAGCGACCGATCAGCCAAACATCAACTCTTTGCTGGGCGATTGCCCTCCGTCGCATTTTCGACGGTAGATCCCAAGTTTCTGCAGCGCCAGCAATGACACATAAGCAGGGTTGAGATACAAGTATCGTCGCCACAAGCGGCCGGGTTCTCGCGTCAAACGGAAGAACCATTCCAGCCCGTTCTTTTGCATCCACGGTGGGGCTTGTTCCAGCATTCCTGCATGGAAAGCGAACGCGGCACCCACGGCGATCAGAGGCATCGAAAGATGTTCTTTCATCTCGTAAGCAAAGATCTCTTGGCGTGGGCAGCCCAGGCCCACGAAACACATCTCCGCCCCGCTCGCTCGAATTTCTTCGGCCAGCTCTTCGCGTTCGTCAGAAGTGATTTGTCGAAACGCGGATGCTCGTTTGCCGACAATGCGAAGGCCTTCAAAACGTTCGCACAATCGGTCCGCGAACTGTTGAAGCATCTCTTCCGTTGCTCCAAACAAAAAGATCGGCACATCATCTTTCGCGGCTTGGGCACACAAACGGAGTGTTAGCTCAGGGCCATAGACGCGATCGGAAAGCGGTGGGCCATCGAAGGTTCCGCGGTGCAAGCGATTCAACGCCCATCGAACCGGTTGGCCATCGGGGCAGACCAGGTCGAACTGGTTGAGTCGGTAGTGATGTTCCCGGTCCAGCACGCCGGTCATCACACCATGAACAGCCAATGCGGTGACCGCCATCGGCGAATGGTTTTTGGCAGCGGTGATGATGCGATCAACAGCAGCCTCGTAGTCGATCGCGTTGACGCCAATGCCCAAGACATTGTGCTGTCCGTAGTCCAACATGGTTTTGTTTAAGTGGTTGCAGGTTGAGGGACGAAGCCGTCCGTTGTCGCAAGTGTCTTGGTTTGATCCAACATGGTCCGCACATCAAATTCGCGAGCAAACTTTCCGAGAGCCCATCGCATGAACGAAAGCTTTTCTTCGCGTTTCAGCTTCATGCCGGGGAAGTAAGCCATGTCGGAATCGTCTTCGCACCCGAGAAAGTCAGGTGGATGCAGCAGCAGAGATGGCGACGTGCCTGTCATTCGGCACATGTTCAGCGACATCAAGAAATACATCTTCGCAACCGTCACGCTGAAGCTGGCCAGGAAAGTGACGTAGCTGAAATGGATCGGGGTCCGGAGGAATGGAAGCGTGGTGACCGGAATTTCCTGCAAGGGAAAAGTCTCGCCGTCGACTTCCTCGTGACGCATGAATGGTCGATTGGGATTTCGCATTGATGCGAATCCCCCGTAGAGCTTCTTGGCCTTTTCTCGCTGCTCGCCTTTCAAATTCGTGCGAGCCAAAAAGACAGCGCGAGCGATTGGTGCCATCGAAGTCGGGAAGATGGATGCGTCGTAGGTGTACTGGTTGCGGATCAGAACGCGTAGGACTTCGGCGGGGCAACTGAATCCGGGACCACGGAAGCCGCGTGGGCGTGTGCCGACGGTTGAAATGATGCGATCATGAGTGGTCATGATTTCGGATTCGATTTCCGCATCGCTCATCGTATGCATCCAGGGCAAATGATTGAGCGAATGATTGGCGGCCTCCCAACTTGGGAGTTGGTCAAACGACTTGATTGATCGAACGTCTTCATCGACATCCAAGTCGCGTCCGACAAGGAACACGGTCAGTGGGAGATTCAGTTCGCCGAGTAGCTCAACAATTCGCGGCACCGCGATATCAAAGTAGCTCGACGCAGACTCCCAGTCTTCGTGCCCAGCGGCGCGGAGGTAGGCCCACTTGTTGTCCAGATCCATCGACAAGCTGCCGATCAACGGTTGGCTCATCGTTCCGCGTTCCCCGTTGAGCCGGCATCGCGTTGATTCAGTGCGGCACGGATTGCATCGATTGCCCCGTTCGCTGATCGTGCCGGTGTGTAGTCGCGAATGTCGTGCTTGGCGTTTTCTCGCATCTTGGCGATCGCACTGTTGTCAGCGGCGAGGTAACCACGAAGTGCGCCGGAAAGATCTAGGGTGGATTGAGGCGGATTTGAACAGCCGCTTTCTGCGGAAGATGGCTCCGTGTTCAGAGCTTCGTGGGACAGTGGATCGTATTGCCAGCCGTTTCGCCCGTTCTGAATCAATGTCGTGACGGACTGGGCGTAGATGCTACCGATGATTGGCATTCCGGCATGCATGCCTTCGTTGGTGACCAACAGCCACTCATCTGCGAGTGTTGGTGCGATGATCGCACCGTGATCACGCATCAGCTCCGGAAGTTCGGCTGCGGGACGGTTCCCAAGCAAGTGGATCTTCAACCGTGAATTGATTGGGCCGTGTTCATCGGTGCTGCCACCGGATGCCAGTGTTTCCAGTTCGCTTCGGCAAGGACCATCACCGACGAATGTGATCTCCAATGCTTCGTTGTTGCCGGCGCAGAAGTCGCTGGCTTGGCGAACCAACGGCAGAACACCTTTGCGTTGTGAGAGCTGTCCAATGCAGAGCAAACGTCGTCGAACCTCGGACTCCGGTGGGCGTTGTGTTTCGCTGGAGGTTGTCCGGTCATCGGCAGCGTAGGGCAAGTGGAATAGTTGTTCTTCTTTTGCACCCAGTGACAGCAAGACTTCGCGACAGGAGGGCCCGTTGTAGGTGATCGCATCGGCAGAACGGATCAGGCGACGACGAGCCCAATTGCGAAGTCGCCCGCGGCCTTGTTCAGTGTGTTCGCTCATGAAGGTCGCGAGGACCAAGCGTGCGCCCGAGCGTCGGCAATAGCGAGCCGCGGCCAGAGAACGTGCACCGAGTTCGTGTGAGACGACGACGTCGGGACGAATGCGTTTGAGTTGCTTGAGCGTGTCGTATGGAACGTGCACGAACAGCTGGTCGTCAAAGCCGGCTTTGGCGTGTCGCCATCGGCGTCGTAGCGTGACCGTCTTTTGGACTTCCACGTTGAGTCCTGACCAATCCAATCGAAAGTTGCGATTGGGTTCGATTGGAGTGCTGAGCAGAATCTGGAAATCGCGAATTCGCTTCGTGATCTCTTGCAGCACACGGACTTGATAGAGCGGGATGTAGTGCGTCAGGAAGACCACTTTGGCATCGAGCGGCGAACCATCCTCGATCGATTTCCCTTGCGATTCGGTGACGACAGAACCATCGCGTGCCGCTGAGTCGTCCTTTGAGGAACCGACCAACGGGCTAGCTTGCGATGATTCGTTGGATTCGGGATTCGCGGGCAAAACGGCGGACATGTTAGAAGTCTATTCGCCGCCACGCCCCGTCACGGGCACAACGACAGTTTGAGCGATGAGTCGTAGATCTTGGAACAAACCCAATTGGTCGATGTAGCGAAGATCCATCCGCATCCAATCATCGAACGTCACAGCCTTGGCCTTGTTGACTTGCCAAGTGCAGGTCAATCCAGGGCGAACGTCGAGTCGTCGTCGGTGCCAACGTTCGCAGGCTCGGCTCTCATGCCATGGTAATGGACGAGGTCCGACCAATGACATGTCACCAGTCAACACATTAATCAGTTGGGGCAGTTCGTCCAAACAAGTCGCCCGCAAAAAGTGGCCAACTTTGGTCACCCGTGGGTCGCGAGAGATCTTGAATGCGGGCCCGTCGCGGTGGCTTTCAGCACGCAATTCCGCCTGGAACTTCTCCGCATCGACGATCATCGTGCGAAGTTTCAGGATCGTGAAGGGGCGTCCATTTTGTCCTTCGCGGGTTTGGCGGAAGAACACCGGGCCGCCGTCAGTCAGCTTGATTGCTGCCATGGCACCCAGAATCGCGGGACCGGTCAACACCAATCCGATCCCAGCGCCGACGATGTCGATTCCGCGTTTGAGCCACAACCCGGCTTGGCTGCTTTGTTGTTGCGCCCCGGCCAATGTGATGTCGTCGATCGAGGATTGCACTCGGTTGTGCGACAACGCGGATGGTTCGGTGGGAGCAGGCGATTCAGCGGTGGTGGATGCCAAGCGAACCCAGGCTTCTTCTGAATCAGCAGGGTCATCTTTGCGGCGATCGTCGGCCCGGCGGTCTCCCGAAGCGTCTTGATTGTTTTCTTGGTCTTCGCCGAAGCCATTCGGATCGTGCACCTGAAGATTCAGCCGGACTTCCAAGCCCGCAGCGGATGTGAGGCGAGCCAAACGGTCCAGTACGGCACGGCCGCCCATTTCGGGAGTGTCGACCAACAACACGCCATAACGAAACGTTGCAAGGATTCCCTTTTCGTCCGTGACGCGAAGGTTGCGGAGCAGCAAGTCGACAAGTTGGCGGTTTTGTTTGTTGGTGCTGCGGCGAGTCGCTCCCGCCTTGGTCAGCAGTTCAACGGTCAGCAGGCAGAAAGGAATTGAGCGACGAGTGGCACGCAGTCGTTCGCGATTCAGCTCGCGATCGAACTGGCGCGACGACAGCAGCAGCACGCGGCGGCGACCAAGCGAGGCTTCGTCCTTCCACCGCAGCAGGCTTTCGCGTCGTTCTTTCTTGAAAAATGAAAACAAAGTTGTTGTTCCTAGGTGCGTTTATTTGCCCCGTCGAGTCATCCGTGAAAGGTTGTTTGGGTTTCTGCGACGCTGTCCTGCGTCGCATCCAAATCAATCGCGACTAGCGAGGCATTGGAGCGTTGAACGTGGCTGACGTTTCGTTCATGGCAACCGTGTCGCCTGTGGGCACGCCGGCGGTCACCGTTTCGTTGGATCGAATGTCTTCTTGTTCGTGCATCACATCGTCCAGGTCCGAGTCCGTGTTGGTCGCAACATCGGCGGACTTCGTACGTCGACGAGATTTGGCCGCTTTGTTACGCGAAATCTCGCCACGGGAACCGCCGGTTGAAGAGACGGGAGAATCACGCAGGATCGCTTGTAGCAATCCGAGGCTCAGCCCGAGCAGCAAGCCGACCACGGCCAGCAAGCCTCGCATCGGACCTGACTTCTTCAGGTTCAACGTTGCGTCTTGAATGACGCTGACGTCGGACATCTGCAAATCGTCCAGTGCGGAATTGACCCGAGCTTCTTCCAATGAACGAGCGTGTTCGCGATAGGTTTCTTCCGCCAATTCGGCTTCCCATGTCAATTCAGCCAACCGAGTTGCGTCCCCGTTAAGGCGTTGCAGGTCCAGTTGTGTGGCTGCCAAACGCTCGCTCACGGCATCGCGACGGCTTTTCAAACCAACGGCTTTGGCGCGGACGGTTTGAAACTGCGTTTCGAGTTCTTGGTAAACCGGATTGATCGCTTCACGGCGTTCTTCGCGATCTTCGCGTTCGGAGTCAGCGAGTTGGGCACTCTGCTGCATCTTTTCTTGCAGCAACTTGTAGCGAGGGTGATTCGGGCTGACGCGAGCCAGTTCTTCGCCGTCTTGAATTTGCACGTCGTACAGTTGGCTTCGCATTTGATCGCCGGCGGCGTTCGCGATGCCGAGCGTGACTTCAACAGGAACCCATTCTTTGGTGCCATCGAGTTGGCGACGAAGTTCTTCGGCTTGGCTGATCGCTTCGGCGAGTTCACTGTCGGCTGTGTTCAGCTTCATTTCCAAATCGATGATGCGTTCTCGCAGGGTTTCTTCTGCTGAGGCGGCGCTGAGCCAGCCCATTTCGTTGCGTGTTTCTTGCAAAGCTCGGCGAGTTTCCAGTGCGGTGTCGCGACTTTGCTTGGCCCGTTTTTCGAAGAACGATTCCGAGCCATCCACACTGTGGGCTTCCACGTGATAGCGGCCGTACTCGTCCATCACGGCTTGGACGATGGATTGCACCAGCAACGGATCATCGCCTTTGCCTGCCACCGCAACGGTGTAGCCATTTTTCGCGATTTGAACGTCGATCGCTTTGGATACTTTCTTGATCGCTTGTTCGCGTTCCAGTTGCTCTTCGTACTGTTCGGGCGACAGTTCGCCGACAGTTTTGCCATCGGATTTTGGCAACCAAGAGACCAGTTGGTGATCTGATTGGAGGAAGGACTCGATGTCTTTAATGCCTCGGTCGATCCAGGTGCGCGGTTCATTGATGTTTTCAACGCCGATGCGTTCCACCGCTCGTTCAGCAATTTCGCGACTGCCAATCATCTCGCCGATGCTGACGACTTCCGCGGTGCGGCTCTCTTGCATCGAGACCGATTGAGTCGCTTTCGTGGTTGGGTCAACCGCGAGTGCTCCGCGACCCAGGCGGACGTACATCAGGCCTTCGCTTCGATACTGGTTCGGCCAAACGATCAAAAGTGCGATGATCGCGATGGTCACCAGCACAGTGGTGAACACGATCGACGGCAAGCGTCGACGGAAGGATCGAAGGACTTCGCCGGGAGTGACCATCGCCCACGATTCAGTGGGGGCCGATGGCGACCAGTTGGCAGAGGAGAAATGAGTCGAACTTCCGTTCAAGCGACTTGCTGAACTGGTCGAGTTGGGGTCTGGTTGAGATCGGCTCACCGGGCGGCTCCAGGCACATCAGGGGCAATGGGCGATCGTTGCAGTCCGCCCAACAGTCAAATTAGCCACAACCAGCGCAAACCCCCGATTCCCTTCAGCACGCGCAGTCCTTTGTTTTGGTCGGGTATCTTGTTCAAGTTGTAGTTGCCCACTGAAATTATGTGGGGTGGAATTTGACCAAAATCGCGCAAAGTCTGGGCGGAATCCCCCAGTGAGTGGCTTTGGGCGTGCATTCTCACCCAATTGCTTTTTAGTTTTTTCAAGTCGTTTTCTCGCAAAAGTGTCCTGAACGCATGTTCGCTCGTGTACTGGAACCCTGCCCGGACGATCCCGCGGCGGATGCGGCCGCCTATCAAGCCATGGATCATCGACAGGTGAACACCACCTTTGTCGACGATCTCGTTTCCGGGGGGAAAGTTGGACCGCGAGTGATCGATCTGGGGTGCGGCCCGGCCGGCATCCCGTTGATCGTTGGTGAGCGGTGGCGCGAGCTGGAAGAAACTGGCGGTTTGTCGGATTCCAACTTCGCCGAGGAGCAATTGCAGATCATGGCGGTCGATTTCAGCGTCGACATGCTGGAATTGGCGAGCTTCGAAATCGAATTGAACGGGATGCAGGACCTGGTTTGGCTTCAGCAAATCGATCTGACCGATCCGGAAAGCCTGCAGGAAGATTTGGCACAAACCATCATCAGCAACACGGTTTTGCATCACCTGCCCGATCCAATCACCGGGATCCAGGTCGCCATGCGAGCTCTGATGCCCGGAGGGCGGATCTTCATTCGCGATTTGCTTCGGCCCAGCAGCAGAGAAGAGGTTGAACGTTTGGTCGAAAAGCACACGGATGCTAAATCAGAGGACGATCTCGCACTGGAATACGCACCTTCGCAGCTACTTCGGCAATCTTTGTTGGCATCCCTGACGTTGGAGGAAGCTCGCGAAATGGTCGCTTCCATTGGGATTCCCGCGGAAGCGGTGCAAATGACGAGTGACCGTCACTGGACGCTCGATTGGACCTCGCCGGGCGGAGGATCGGCTTCGATCGGTTGAGGACGTTTGCCTCGGTTGAGATTGAGGAAAGTGGCGGGTGAGAGGCTTTCTTTGGGGTGAGTTGCACTCGATCTTTCGAAAGTCGGATCCTCGATACCAGTGCTGGCTGTTACCATTCACAATCATCGGCGAAAGAAATTCGCCAGGCTATTTCGGATCGACGCGAGACGCTCATGCAAGGCTATTTGCAACTATTAGACGAAGTCCTGCATGACGGGATTGATCGAGACGACCGCACTGGCGTCGGCACTCGCAGTCTGTTCGGACGTCAAATGCGGTTTGATTTGGCGGAGGGGTTTCCTCTGCTGACGACCAAAAAACTGCACATCCGCTCGATCCTGCACGAGTTGCTGTGGTTCCTTCGCGGCGACACCAATATCGGTTACCTGAAGGAGAACAAGGTTTCGATTTGGGACGAGTGGGCCGACGAAGCAGGTGATTTAGGCCCGGTTTACGGCCACCAATGGCGTAGTTGGGAAGGTGCCGGCGGCGAGACGATCGACCAAATCGCTTGGGTCGAAAACGAGATTCGGACCAACACGCGATCGCGACGTTTGGTCGTCTCGGCTTGGAATGTGGCCGATGTGCCGAAGATGGCGTTGCCGCCGTGTCATTTGCTGTTCCAGTTCTATGTTTCCGGCGGCCGGCTTTCTTGTCAGCTGTATCAACGCAGCGCGGATTTGTTCTTGGGCGTGCCATTTAATATCGCCAGCTACGCGATGTTGACGTCGATGATGGCTCACGTCACGGGCCTGAAACCGGGCGAGTTTGTACACACGCTTGGCGACGTTCATCTCTACAGCAACCATTTCGAACAGGCTCGCGAACAGCTCAGCCGCACGCCTCGGCCATTGCCGAACTTCCACATCAAGCGAGAAGTGGCGTCGGTCACCGATTTCCAGTTCGATGATTTCGAGCTGACCAACTACGACCCCCATCCTCACATCAAGGCTCCGGTGGCAGTTTAAAAGCGGTATGAGTGAATTCAGCTCCCGCCCCGATTCCAGCCTGCCCGAATCATCCGGTCAGACGCCGGACCATCCTTCAGCGAGCCAAGTCGGTGAAACGCTGTCCGCTGGAGATTCGCCGAGTGAGATTGCGCGCTCGCTGCGGAGTCGCGATTTATTGCCAGCCGATCATGGCGTCGGATGCAGCATCACCGCCGTGGTTGCCGCGACACCCAGTGGTGTGATCGGAGACGACCAGGACATGCCTTGGCGACTGTCCTCGGATCTAAAGCGGTTTAAAAAGGCGACGATGGGCGGCGCGCTGATCATGGGGCGAAAAACGTTCGAATCGATCGGCCGAGTGTTGCCGGGCCGGCAAACCATCGTGTTGACGCGGCAGGGACAATGGCAATTTCCGGGGACACAGACCGCGTCTGGAAAGTCCGAAGCGATCGCATTGGCCGCTGATCGACGGATCTTTGTTGTCGGTGGAGGCCAGATTTACCAGCAGTGGTTTCCTCTGTGCACCGAATTGTGGTGGACACGGGTTTGGGCCAACGTCTCCGGCGACACGCGAATCGATTTGCCGTTGGATGAGTTTGAGCTGGTCTCACAAACCTCGTTTCCGGTGACCGCCAAGGACGACTACCCGACGGATTGGTTGCGAATGCGTCGTCGAATTCCCAGTCCAAATCTGCCCGGCTGATCGCGCCGATAGAGCTGAATCGAGCGTTTATTTTCAGCGTTCTCGGCAGCGGACTTTCACCTTCCTCAGAACAAGATTGGGTCCAATAAGAGCCCGTGGGAAGTGTCCAGCCGACCAATCGGACGTTTCTCGGGTGTGAAAGCGACCGGTTCGAAAGAAAACTCAGATGAGATTGCAGATCGGGTTCGACTGTCGCCGATGCTTGCAATTCAACGTTGATTCCGGGCTCTGCTGGTAGTTTCGGGCAAACGTTGATGTGGTGATGTTAAAAGATGAAGACATCTCCGAAAAAAATTCCGGATTGCTTTTGTCGCTTCCACTTGAGCAAAAAGGGGGCCGACTGCTATAGTCCGCGATCCGCTGGCGAAGACGCTCTTGCGTTGCATCGCCATCCAGCGCTTCTGAAGCGCGATAACGCACAGATAATCTAACATCCTTCGCAGCTGCTCTCGGAGTATCGCCATGCCCCGTCTGATGGGCGTCGACATCCCCAACGACAAACAGATTCAATATTCGCTGACGTACCTGTACGGCCTTGGGCTGTACCGGGCTCGTGAGGTGTGTGAGAAATTGGGCATTGACCCAACTTCACCCGCCAGCGACATCAGCGATGAAGATGTAGGTCGCATCGCCGCCCTTCTCGAACGAGATTATCTCGTCGAAGGTCCGCTGCGTCGTCAAGTGACTCAAAACATCAGCCGCATGCGGGAGATCAAATCCTACCGCGGCATCCGGCACCGTGTCAGCTTGCCCGTTCGTGGGCAACGCACCAAGACCAATGCACGGACCCGCAAAGGGCCTCGTAAGACGGTCGCTGGTAAGAAGGGCGTCAAGGATCTGCGATAGTCGCAGGTTTGCCTTGATTCCAATTTCCTTCCTTCCCCCATTCATTGATCTGTTTGAGAAGTTTCGGTGGCAAAGACCAACAAGAAAAAACGCATCCGCAGAAACGTAAGCAACGGTGTTGCTCACGTTCACGCGACTTTCAACAACACCACGGTGACCATCACGGACACCAAGGGTGACACGTTGTGCTGGGCCAGTGCAGGAACCAGTGGATTCAAGGGCAGCCGTAAAAGCACGCCTTTCGCTGGTCAGTGTGCTGCTCAACAGGCTGCTGAAAAAGCAACCAAGTTTGGTATGCGTGACGTTGAAGTTCGCGTCAAAGGACCTGGATCCGGTCGCGAAAGTGCCATCACCGCCCTGCAAGCTGCTGGCTTGAACGTGAAATTGATCGAGGAAGTGACCCCCATCCCGCACAACGGTTGCCGTCCTCGCAAGAAACGCCGCGTCTAATCCCGCTGACGCCGCTTCGTTTCTGATCAACCCCATTCCGCATCCATCAAAGGCCCAACATGACCATGCACATCCGCTGGCGCGGCATGGAACTGCCCAGTTCGCTTGAAGTCGATCGTGACTCGCTGACCCAAACCTACGGCAAATTTTCTGCCGAGCCATTCGAGCGTGGTTTTGGTGCCAGTATCGGTAACAGCATGCGTCGCGTGTTGTTGAGCAGTTTGGTGGGTAGTGCCGTTACCCAAATCAAAATCCGTGGTGCTCAGCACGAGTTCACGACGATTCCAGGTGTTCTCGAAGATGTCACCGACATCGTCCTGAACGTGAAGTCGTTGATCGTCAACAGCAACACCGACTCGACTCGCGTGATCACCGTCGAGCGCAACACCGCCGGTGTTGTTACCGGTGCTGACGTGCAAACCGACGCGGACGTTGAGATCATCAACAAAGACCACGTTATCTGCACGCTGACCGATGACGTTCCATTCATGATGGAAATGGTTGTCGAAACCGGTCGTGGATACGTTCCAAGCACCGAACACAGCAGCGTTGACCACGAAATCGGGATCATTCCGATCGATGCGGTCTTCAGCCCCATCGTTCGTGTTCGTTACGAAGTCGAAGCGACTCGTGTCGGTCAAAAGACCAACTACGATCGTTTGAACCTCGAGATTTGGACCGACGGTACGATCAACCCAGAAATGGCGTTGACCGAAGCGGCCAAGATCCTTCGTAAACACCTCAACCCGTTCGTTCAATATCGCGAACTGGGACCAAGCATCTTCTCCGCCGCACGTGGTGGAGCCGGTTCGCCCGAAGCTCAGCTCGAAGCGAAGCTGAACATGACTCTCGCGGATCTGCGATTGTCGGTGCGAGCGAACAACTGCTTGGAAAGCGAAAACATCATGACGGTTCGCGACCTTGTGCAACGAACCGAAGACTCATTGTTGGAAGTTCGCAACTTTGGCGACACAACTCTTAACGAAGTTCGTGAAAAGCTATCGCAGTACGGGTTGCACCTTGGCATGCGAGTGCCAAACCAGCCACTGTTCTAGTCAGCGACGCATCGCAAACGCGATGCACGCCAGCGACTTCTATTCACTTTCATTTCACTCCCATTCAATTTGACGGATTCGCGTCATGCGTCACCGCCGCAAAGGCCGCGTTCTCGGCCGCTCTCCAGCTCACCGCAAAGCATTGATGCGGAACCTGTCCAGCGCCCTGTTCTTGACCGAACGTGACGCCAGCTTGGATGAAAATGCTCCTAAGGTCCCAGGTCGTATCATTACGACTCTGGAAAAGGCCAAGGAAGTTCGTCCGTTGGTCGAGAAGTGCATCACGCTCGCAAAGCGTGCCCTGCCTGCTCTCGAAGAAGCCAAGAAGTACGAAACTTCAGCTGAACGTGGATCGGACGAATACAAGAAGTGGCGTAAGAGCGAGGAATGGACCAAGTGGGCCGATGCTCGTGCTCCTTATGTCAACGCTCAGCGTCGCGTTTTGCAATTGATCGGTGATCGCGAAGCCGTTGCGGTTTTGTTTGACACCATCGCAGAACGCTTCACGGATCGTCCCGGTGGATACACCCGGATCATGCGTTTGGCAAAGCCTCGTCTGGGCGACGGTGGTACTCGAGCGATTCTCGAATTGGTCGGCAAGAACGATCGAGTCACTCGTTCGGCTCAACGCCCTGCGTTCGAACAAGACGCTCCTGAGTCGGATTCGGCTCCCGAAGCGGAAGCCAAGACCGAAGAAGAAACCGCATCGGCTAACTGAGCCAGCGAGAACAAAACAGAGAAGGCAGTCCAGTTTCGGACTGCCTTTTTTTGTGCGCGTTCACTTGGGTGTGTGGTCAAGAGGGATTATTCTCCCAGGGTTGGGCGGGCGCGTTCTGAGCGGGCTGTCCATTCTCGATGCCGATTTGGTCCTCTGAGGTGAACGCATGCAGGCAATGAAACGATTTTGGATTGGGTGTTGTCTGTTGGTGTCAGTTCTCGGTGCAACGATGCAGCAGGCCGGTTCTGGCATGGCCGCAGAGTTGGTGCGAGTCGATCGAATCTGGGATCAAGCTCATCACAATGCCTTCACTGACCTGGCCCGTTTCAAAGGTCAATGGTTCTGCGTTTTTCGCGAAGGTACTCGTCATGTGTCTGATGACGGTTCGTTGCGTGTGCTTCGCAGTGAAGATGGATCGAAATGGGAGTCGGTTGCTCTGATTGAAAGCGACGACTCGGATCTTCGCGACGCCAAGTTGTCGGTGACTCCCGATGGGAAGTTGATGCTGAGCGGCGCCGGTGCGTTGCATGATCCGAGCGAAGGTAGTCACCAGTCCTACAACTGGTTTTCGGACGACGGGGTGACTTGGACCGACCCCGTTGATGCCGGTAAACGCAGCGATTGGTTGTGGCGGACGTCTTGGTCCAACGACGGGAAGGCATACAGCGTTGGCTATCACACTGGTGATCCAGCAGATCGTCGCGTGCGTTTATACAAAAGCGATGATGGGCGTCGTTACGATGTGTTGGTCGACAATCTTGGGATCGAAGGCTATCCGAATGAGTCTTCCATTCTGTTCATGGAAGATGACACGGCTTACTGCATGCTTCGTCGAGATGCTGGCAGCAAGACCGGAATGTGGGGTGTAGCCAAGCCGCCCTACACGGACTGGACGTGGCATGACATGGGCGTTCGCATCGGCGGCCCGCATACGATTCGTCTGCCTGATGGCCGGTTCGTGGCCGCAGTTCGGCTCTATGATCAGAAGGTCCGGACATCGCTATGTTGGGTGGATCCCGAGACGGGTGAATTGAAGGAGTTTCTGGCTTTGCCGTCTGGAGGGGACACAAGCTACGCCGGTTTGGTGTTCCATGACGACAGGCTCTGGGTGAGCTATTACTCACAGCATGAATCGCTGGACGAGGAAACAGAGACGGATTTCACAACGGCGATCTACGTCGCTCAAGTGAAGCTGGACTGACGCGGCTATCTAAATTGCATCGTTAGGCGCCGCACTGCCTTGCGTTTGCCGGGCTGTGTTGGCCTCTGTTTTGCGGGCAAGGCCTTTGGTCAGTCGAGGCAGCTTTGCAATTGGATACCGGCTTTCCTCATCGAATCTTCAATCGAGTGCGGCTGACGCGACGCTATAATTCGCGAAAAAAATACATCCCCGATATTTGCATACTCCATGACTCTTCGACGCTTGTTGTTGCTTTTTGCCTGGGTTGGTGCCTCTTTGCTGATGCAAGCTGCGACCGCTCAGAAACCCAGTGAACTTCATGCCGTGGTGAAGACGCGGGGCTCAAAGAAGCCGATCCAAAAGTCGCGTGACGATCGTGCGACCAGTATTGAATCTCAGCAGGCCGATGAGAAACCACTCGACGGTCGTGACGGCGGCGATTTGTCGGTGCATCTTTACAACCCGAAGTCACAGTTGAAGACGAAGGTCACCGACGTAAAGCATGCTGCCTTTCCAGCGGTCAATGTGCACACGCATTTCTTCTATCGGTTGCGGCTCAATCGAGATGCGCTCGAAGATTTTGTCGGCGCGATGGACCGCAACCACATTGCCGTCTGCGTTTCGCTCGATGGAAAGCTCGGGACTCAGTTTCAGGAGCAAAAAGATTATCTGTGGAAGGAGCACAGCGATCGATTTGTGTTGTATGCCAACATCGATTGGCGTGGAGACGGTGCGAGTGATGACCCCGCGACATGGGCGTGTTACCGGCCCGGTTTTGCCGAGCGGACGGTCGAACAATTGCGAGAAGCGGTCGAGCAAGGTGCTTCAGGACTGAAGTTGTTCAAGCGTTTTGGTTTGGGTTATCGATACCCGGATGGATCGTTGATGAAGATCGATGATCCGCGTTGGGATCCGATTTGGGCGGCGTGCGGTGAGCTTCAAATTCCGGTCATCATTCACACCGCCGATCCGGCAGCGTTCTTTGATCCGATCGATGAGCGCAACGAGCGATGGGAGGAACTTTCACGGCATCCCGATTGGAGTTTTCACGGCGACGAATTTCCTTCCCGTGAGGAGCTCTTTGCCGCCCGGAATCGCATGATCGCAAAGCATCCCAACACTCAGTTCATTGGGGCGCATATTGCCAACAATCCGGAAGACCTCGCGACGGTCAGTGAGTGGATGGATCAGTATCCGAATCTTTGGTTGGAGCCCGCCTCGCGAATCAACGAGCTGGGAAGGCAGCCTCGCGCTGCTCGTGAATTTTTGATTCGGTACCAGGATCGTTTGCTGTTTGGGACCGACGGACCGTGGCCGGAACAGCGTTTGCGTTACTATTGGCGGTTCTTCGAGACCGATGATGAGGCGTTTCCTTACAGCGAAAAGGAGCCTCCACCGCAAGGATTGTGGCAAATCGACGGCGTGAACCTTCCTCCCAAGGTGCTCCGCAAATTGTATTATGAGAATGCCGTCAAACTGATCCCCGGCGTTCGAGAACGTGTCGAAGCGTTTGCGAAACAGCATTCCTTGGATTGACCCCACAAGATAGCACCATGACCACGTCCACCCCGGCCTCTCGCGAAATCCCGTCGTTGGATGCCAACGATGCCGAGACATTTTTTCGCGATTACTACGCCACCGAACAGCCCGTCATTTTTCGGGGTGTGACTCACGCGGACGGTGGCGCGGAAGAGGTTTGTCGTGCGCTTTGTGACAAGATTGCGGTCGACGCATCGGTGACAGAGCGTTTGCTTTGGTACGACGTGCGGCAAGAGATGATTGATGATGTTTGCACGACGCCGCCGGTCGTGACGGAATCGATGAATCCGGACACCGCGTTTCTGCGAGACAACTGCGTTCGGGTCTGGTTCAACTCGGGCGGTCACACCACGCCTTGGCACTACGACGGTCACTCGTTGCACGTTTTCAACTTGCAGCTCAAAGGCAAGAAACGCTGGACGATTGTCGCTCCCGAAACGCCGCTTCCCAACATGCCATTCTCGAAGACTTGCTTGTTCGAGGAGAATTCGTTGAAAGGCAAACGTGTTTACGAGTTCGATTTGTGCGAAGGCGATATGGTGTTCCTGCCTCGGTATTGGTTCCACCATGTTCATTCGGTTGGTGAACTGAACGTCAACGTGAACTGGGTGTTGATGCCAAAGCAACAACCTGCGGCAACCAAGATTGCGGCTCGCGAATCAGAGATCCTTTGGTTGTTGGATAAGACTCGATTCGCAATGCCCTCCGGCGTGAAGTGGATGCTGGACAACTTTGCGGGAGCGGGAGAGCCCGCGCTGAAGACGTTGACGAAAGACGTTTCAATGGGGCGAGGGATCAGTCGCGTTGCAAAGGAAGTGATCCGCAGTCCAATGGTGATCTTGGCGATTCCAACATTGATCCGAAAAGCCAAGACCGTCATGAAGGGAAAGAAGATCCTCAGCGGTCTGCTTCAAACGAGTCAGGCCGCCCAGAAGGCGGCCTGATGTTGACTCTCGGTGGTGTGTTGGGCTGATCGAATTTCGTGGTCAGCCCAAGTGATCAATGCTCGTGATCGAAGTCAGGTTTCTTGCCTTCGTAAGCTTCGTAGAAAGCAAAGATTGATTCTTCCAGAGCTTTCGCGGTCGCGGGATCTGCGGACTGCTTCGCCTTCATCGCATTGACCATGACCTTGTGAGCGGCCATCAGCTTCTTACCGTAGGCGGGATCGTCGGTCTTGATCCGCTGAGCCATGAAGTAGGCGGCAATGGTGTTCTGAATGCGAGTGGCGTGATCTTCCTTGGTCGTCACCCAGCGAACGGCTTGGTTGACGGATTGAGCGTCGGCTTTGCCCGCAAGTGAATTGATTTCGTTCTGTGCCTTGGAAATTGTGTGTTCATCTTCCAGCATTTCTTCGAAGCGACGTTGGTCACCATAAATTCCGCAAGGAACTTGGCAGTGTGCCGAGGCGATGGTGGCAAATGCAAGAGTCAGGACGGTCGAGGCAAAAAAGCGATTCATGTTGTGATCCATTTCGGGGAGTGGAGCGAAAGAGCGTGACTATCCAATGGGCGCAAATCGAATTGCACCGCCTGCAAATTGTACAGACTTATCCGTTCAATGCGGCGCAAGCTTTGTATCACTCGAAGATTGCCGAGAGTTCCTGGCTGGGCAGGCTGGCAATCTTGGCGACCGCGTCGGCGTTCATGCCGTAGTTTGCGACAGTGGATCGCACCATTTTGTGCGAGCGTTTGGGAGATAGCAACAGTTCCATTGCAACGGCCAGTGGCGGGATCCCGCTAAGCAAGTCCTGTTTAAGCCGCATCATTTCGGGCTGTGAATCGCGGTAGCCATCTTTGTGACGGATTCGGTTGGTGATCTCTTGCCACACTGCCACCCGCGATCCGGTTTGCATGGCCTGATCGAGCAACGCGGTGAGGAATTGGTGAGAACGAACCCCAGCGACGCCCGAAGCAGCCGGCGCCGAATCGGGGATTTCATTCAGAGAAACCTTGACCAAAAATTCGCACAGATTGACGCCGGCCAGCATCGCGTTGACCGTTTCGCCGATTCGCGGATTGGCTTCGATGAATTGATGACGCCCAGTTGTTTGGTCATAGAAGTATTCGACGAAGAGGGCTCCGTGCCAGTCGAGTGACTCGCCGAGTCTGCGAACGTCATCAGCAACGTTTTCACGGTGTGTGCTGACACGAACGATCGGTGCGCCGCCCACTCCGCGACGCTGTCCCATGGCGTCGTGCCAGGCAACCATGCGTCCACGATCGAAGATGGCTTGCAGGATCGACAGTTCACCGGGTGCGGCCGACTGCAGGACGATTTCTTGGTTGGGAAGAGACGCGTCGCTTGCGGTTTGTTCTTCGACCCATTCACGCATCTCCGCGGAGTCATGAATAGCGACCACGCCTCTGCCTGCAGTTCCGTGAGCCGTTTTCAGGAAGCAAGGGAACTCGGATTGTGCGGAGCAGCCTTCCTGCAGTGACTGGGCGGATGTCCCGTCAACGATGCGAGTGTGCGGTTGCGGCAAGCCCAACTCTTCCATCGCTCGCGCGAAGTTGGCTTTGTCTTGCAGTCGGTCGATCGCGTCAAACGTTGGCAACGCCACACCAACATGGTTTTGAAGTTGATCTCGCACGCGGCTGAGCAAGTAGGCTTGTTCATGCGTTGCAACCACAACGTCGTAGTGGTGCTCGTCGATCAGTTCTTTCAGTCGTCGCAGATAGGCGATTGGGTCGGCCGAAGAAAGCGGGCATCGGTGCCAATGCCGGACAAACGTGCTGAAACGGCCTTGGCTGAGAGCGGCCGAATCCATGACGTCGATCGTGTGCCGGCCGCCAAGGCAATGCAGCGTTTGGCGAGCTGATGTGCTGGATCCTTCCGTCAATAAGATGCGCCGCGAGTCGCTCATCGCGATTCGATTTGTCGGAAGCGATCGATGACTTCTTCGCGGGTGAAGAACTTTCCGGCTCCGCGATTTTCAATCTCTCGGGCCAAGTCGATGACCATTTGGTTGTACGGAGCCGTGGTGCCATTTCGCTCTGCCAAGCGAACGATCTCACCGAGAGTGTGGTCGACTTCGGTGCCTTTGCCTTTGAGCAGATCTTGGTACAGCGAGAATTGGATTGGGCGTCGGTTGAAGATCAGTTTGGCGCCGGTTCCGACAACCGGTCCTAGCAAAGGCGAGTCGAGTTTTCCAAAGAAGCCACGTAGCTTTCGGATGTCAGGGAGCTTTGGAATCCGAGCCAGTTTGACGCCTGCGGTGTCGAAGACTCGCAGGCATTCATCCGCCAGAGGTTTGCCAACGGCGCCACGCCAACCGCGATGGCAAACGGCTTCGGTGATGAAGTTGGATTGCGAGAGCGAAGCGGCGTAGCCGGGAGAGTTGATGGCAAGTTTGTTGTACCGGACACCTTCCACGTTGGCTTCTTCGAAGACTCGAAAGCCGGTTTTTTCAAGTATCTTTGTCGCCGCCGTGGCGGAAGCGGCATTGGTACCTTGGGCATTCGGGCCGAGAACAATGGTGCCGTTGAATTGAAGGCTGGCGGTGCCGGGTTGGGGGACGGTCACGTTGGTCGCGGTGATTCCCATGACCAAGTGTTTTTCATCGACATGTTGCAACAAGGCGTCGTCGTTGAAACCATTTTGAACCGAGACAACGATTGCGGAGCCGAGGTAGGGTGCGGCGGCCGAGATGGCTTCCGCGGTGGCCTGAGATTTGACGGTCACCAGTACCATGTCCGAACCGGCGATGTCGGCTGGATCATCGGTGCCGATGATTGGAACGTCTCGATCTGGCCAGGGACCTTGCAGTTGGACGCGGCCGGAGTCGCGAATCGTTTGGATATGAGGTCCGCGACCGAGCAAGACAACTTCGCAAGTCGGATCGTTGTCGCGGATCAAGCCGCCAAGCATGGTGCCGATCGCGCCGGCTCCGAGAACACTGATTTTCATAGCACGATGTCGGTCATGAGAGTTGGAAAAGGCCGGCGCATTAACGTGGATGCATCATCATAACGACCGGGCGACGGCTCTTTAAGTGACGCTCGTTGAATCGAAGCTTGCCGCCGGAACCCAGGTGTCTCGACGCGGCGACATCTCGCGAATTCCGAAGTATCGCCCGACGCGAGAGCTCAGCTGGGTGGCGTCGAATCCAGCTTGCTGAGGCTTTGCAGAAAGTTTGGATCGTTGGTCAAGCACGGGTGCTTGTACTCCTCGAAGTTGCCTCGCTTGGACGTTTTGCTGGCCCTCAGTTTTTCCCATGTTCCCGCGGGAACGCGAGTGACTTGGATTGGTTCGATGCGTCCGCTAGCACACTTGTCCGCGTACTCGCAATTGACCTGCGACAGTTGGTTTTGCAGTTCCTGGCCGATGCGTTCGCAAAGGTTTGGCAAAGAAGAGTCGTCAAGCACCAAGTTGTATCGAGGTCGTTCGCCAAGTGTGGGTGCGAGCGTGAAAGTGCAGGAGGGAGCGTTGATGGATTGCAGGGTTTGTTGCATCGCCTGCATGACTTGGTGTTCGCTTAGCTTTTCACCGGTGAAGCTGCAGAAGTTCTTGCCCTTGTTGAGGAACGAGAGCATGGGAGTTTGACCACAGAAACCATCGCATCGAACGAGGTCGTGGATGTCATACCGATACAGACCGCTGGCCGTCGTTAGCACGATGAAGTAGTTCTCGCCCTCGGTCAGGTCGGATGCTCCCAGGACGTTAGGTGTGCTGCTATCGCGTTCTGATTCAGGAATGAATTCGAAATGGTGGCTGCTGTAGTCGAGCATGCCGGAAGGTGAACCGTTTTGCAGCGGCACGGTCATGCGACCTTCGCTGGCCGACAGCCCGTGATCTCGAACGGCGACGTCGCCGTAGTATTCCGGCAACTGGTTCAGGTAGATTCCGACCGAGCCTCCGGTCCAAACGGCCAGCAACGTGAGGTCCGGCCAAGCATCTTTCGGATAGAGGTGACCGGTTCGGTCGACGATTTGCTGCAGTTGTCTGGCGCGGCGAGGGTTGGGACGCAAACGCGATCGAAGTTGTCGGCGGATCGCGTCTGGGATGGGTTGGTCGCCCGTGAGTGTTCCGTCATGGATATCACGAATCAAGGTTTCTTTCATTGCGTCGGCGAACTTGGCGACTTCCACCAAAGTGCTGGGGTTCGCCGTCACAATTTTTCCCACGCGATCGCAAGCGAGGCTGAGTCGCAAAGCGGTGTAGTGTTTGGCCAAATGTTCCGTGATTTGGATAACGCAGGCGGGCAGCACAAACAGTGAGCCGATGTAGAACGGCCGCGTCTCCGCAGCCAGTCCGCTGATGTTGCCGCAGGGAGCACCCGACGGTGTTTGGGTGACGTTCCAGTGGCTTGAGAACTGCAGCGATTTCATCTGCAGCAAATGTGGGTAGTCGCGGTAAACGCCGGTGCCCCAGTACTGCCAGCCGGCTTTGTATTGGCGATAGAAATCCTCCGTCACCGGAATCATCTTTGGGTGATCGGTCGTCCCGGATGTTGTCGCGAACATGACGACCTTGGTGTTCTCTGGGAACAATGCCGTCGTCTCGCCCTGGATGACTCGGTCGACATAGGGTCGAGCCGCTTCGTAGCCCGCGATCGGAACGCGACGGCGGAAGTCTTCGAGTGTTCGGATTTCGGAAAAGCCGTGGTCGCGTCCGAAGGCGGTGTCCGCGTTCAGGCGGATGCGACGCAGTAAGTTTTCTCGCTGAATTTCGCGAGCCCGTTCCGCATTGGAAAGATAACGTTGCAGTCGACCGATCTTGTATCGCAGCATCGAACGCCGCAGCAGCGTCATTGGATGAGGTGACATGGTGAACGGGTTCCCTGCGGTCGAATTGAAACAGGCGACTCAGACAAACCTCGAGCATCCAACATTCGTTCTGCACGAAGAACGCAGGGCCGATGGCGGTTCCGCAGAGGGGATCCTGTCGGGCGCGGTTGCTGCGATGTGCGGGCACGATTGGGCAAACTGAGTCGTCTGGAGACTGTTTTTAGTCCCCCAGATGACCGGTGCCAAGTTGATTGCAGTGCAGTCGATTCGATTTGCGTGCAATCGCGAGGATGCTCGCATTCGGCTCTGAAGCGACCACCGACGCAAAAAGCCCGCAAACACAATGGTTTAGCGAGCTTTTCGAATCGTTTTTCAGTCGAGAACCAGCAATCGGTTCAGAACGGAGCTTCGTCGTCGACTTCGTTGAAGGCGTCATTGGCAGCGTCTGCGCCCGCTCCCGCGTTTCCGCCGGAAGCACCCACGACTTTGTATGACAAAGCTTCGACGCTGACGAAGTATTTGACTTCGCTTTGCGGATCTCGCTGCCATTTTCGGCCGTTCAACCGGTACGCAACTTCGATTTCGTCGCCCATGTTCATCTCGTCAACGCTGTCGCAAGCGTCGCGGGTGAATTCGATGGGGATGTAGTTGCTGAAGCTACCTTTGTCTTGTTCGAGAACCACCAATCGTTTGCGAAACCCTTTTTGACCGTAGGTCTTGGTTTCTTCGATCACGTTCACAACGCCTCGAACTGTTGAATCACTCATCTAGCTACTCGCCCGCATGTTTCTCGCAAAATCGTCTGCTCCATCCAAAACTGACAGGAGCAATCACAGCGGCGAAGTGTAAACGTTGATCGCAAACGACTAAAGGTCCTAAACCGTCACATGGAGCGACGAGCATGGAGCGGCGAGGAAGGTCAGACCCGAGGTCGCAGGGCGGCGGCTTGGCTTTGAAGACGATCGGACTGCGATTTCATTCGCTCGCTCATTCGGCGAAGTTCTTCGTCGAGTCGGGCGGATGCGACTGGCGAAAACGAGATTTCGGGCGTTCCCAAGCGAACGGAATCGACATCGGGAATCGTTCCGGCGGCTTCGGCGAGCGAGCGAGTTGTCATGGCGTCGATCAACAAACACTGAAGACTGCGTTCTTGAACCGGCACGATCGACGGTTCGCTCCACTGCAATTGCATCGCCGGGGTGACGCGTCGCGAAATCATTTCGATCTGTTGCATCCGAGTTGGCATGCTGTGGTGATCGGCATCCAGGGCGCAGACCCAGCTTCTTCGCGAAGTTCGGTAGGCCAGTTCAAATGGGCTGAGGTTGTACTGCAATGTTTCGTCGAAGCGATCCGCCATCTCCATCGTGCATTCGACGTCCGCGGTCACTCGCCCCAGGGCCAAGCGATCGGCTCGGACGGGACGAATGTCATCGGATTG
>NZ_DDGH01000020.1:48463-49488 GCF_002337565.1 Rhodopirellula sp. UBA1907
CGGGACGAATGTCATCGGATTGCAATTGGATCTCATGCCACGACGAAGTGTTCGGCATGCTTTCAATTCGAACACGATTGCCGCCACGCAGTTCGCGTTCGAACGCTTTCGATTCGTCGGACTTCCATTGCTGGATGGTTTGCGGACGCGAACGTGTGCCTCGCCTTTCAGCACGGAACCGAGCGAACGTGGTGGCGATTCCCGCCGGGGTGGCCAGGGGCGTTTCGAACACTGCGTCGGTGCCGCTTCCCAGCCGACTTCGCAGAGTCAGCGTGGAATAGTGAAGCGACGCCATTTGTCGCGAGATCAGCAATCCGAGGCCTTCGCCACCCAGATCGGAAGCGATCTTTTGCGTGCCGCTGAGTTGTTGCAAACGTTGCGGTGAGATTCCTCGGCCACGATCGATCACCGACCAGACCGCGACTCCGCGATTCAGGTCGTCTTCCACTCGAATCAAAATCGGCGACCCAGGTTTGCTGGCCCGTTCCGCGTTGATGATCAGGTTGGTCAGCAAACGCGAAAGGATGGTGGAATCGACCAGTGTGTCGGTCGAGTTCGGTTCGGCACCGTCCCAGTGCAGGTCAATTTGTTTGTTGCTGAGCAGCGAGCGAGTGGACAAATCCACGGCGTCGCGAATCGCGGTTCGTTTGGTGGCAACGCGGCGGACGCGAGGTGTGCCGGACCGCAAGCGTTCCGCTCGTGACAATTCGCCGATCAGCGAATCGATGTATGCGCACTGAGTCATGGCGGCTTGCAGAAATTCCGCCTGAGACGGGGTCACGTCGCCAAGGCTGCCGTCGCGAATGACTTCCATCGTGGCTGCGATGCCGGCCAAGGGGGATTTCAAATCGTGTGCCGTTTCGCTCAGCAATCGGACCGCGGCACCGAGAGGATCGGCTGGTGAATCCATCCCAGTTGCGGGAGCTCTTCGCTGAGGGCGACGAGTGGATCGGTGGGACCGGTCGGTTGTCGGGCGTGATTTGCTGGATTGGGGCATGGTGGCGGTCTTTTGTTCACGGCGGGGG
>NZ_DDGH01000020.1:49601-104592 GCF_002337565.1 Rhodopirellula sp. UBA1907
GGTTCACGGCGGGGCAGGCGTGGGTTTGCTACTAGGCGTATCTCGCTGTGGGCAGAGAGGACAGTGGCTCATTTCAAATCGACAGAATCCCGCGGCCGGTTCGTCAAATTGATACCAAGTTGCAGTGTGAGGCAATTTGCTGAGTGGATTACACCATCGCGATGCGTTGTTCCCGAAAGTGGCTTTGCCTGGGAGAAAGCTGTTTTGCGAGCCGCATTGGTCCGGCGGATCTGGCAAGATGAATCGATCGATCGGATTGTTCGCGTTCGACGGGATCATCCAAATCCGCAGCAGCCAAAGGGTTGGATCGAATGTGCCGCAAAAGCCGAATAAAGACCTGTGGCCGGTGAATTCTGGCCAAACCAGAGGTTCCGTTCTCGGCGGGCAACGCGAATGCGGCTGGTCGTCTCTTGACGTCGGCCACGGTTGCGCGGGACACAACAAGAATCGTGGACCCCTTTTCTGTCATTCGGTAGCGGCAAGAGTCATGTGTGGAATCGTTGGATACGTCGGTGCGGACCAAGCAGCTGAATTCCTGATCGATGGACTTCGGCGATTGGAATACCGAGGCTACGACAGTGCGGGTGTCGCCATTCACGGCGGCAGCGACATCTCAATCACACGATCGGTCGGTCGGATTCAGGCGTTGGCCGATCGCTTGGGGACGCCAACCGAGGGCACCTTGGGACTTGGTCATACCCGATGGGCCACGCACGGTCCGGCCACCGAAGAAAACGCTCACCCGCACATCGGCGGAACCGGCGAAGTCGTGCTGGCCCACAACGGAGTCATCGAGAACTTTCAGGTTCTCAAAGACGAATTGATCGCGAAGGGTTACCAATTCAAATCGGCGACTGATAGCGAAGTGATTGCCCACTTGATCGCGGAAGGTTTGAAGAGCACACCGGCCGATCCGACTCAGCCGAATATGCGATACGTCACCGCGGTGCAGTGGGCGATCGCTCAGCTTCGCGGCACTTATGGTTTGGCCGTCGCTTTTCGCGAAAAACCGGGGTTGTTGATCGCGGCTCGGTTCGGCAGCCCGTTGGTGTTGGGCGTTGGGCGTGGCGAGTATTTCGTGGCCAGCGACGCATCGCCGATTGCCGGTCGCACTGACCGCATCGTCTATCTCGCCGATCATCAGATCGCCGTGTTGACCGCTGATGGATTCACGGTGCTTCATCGCGACAGCGGCAAGGTGCGAGTGAACATTCAGCCGTTGGCCGAAGACACCGGCGAAGTCAGCATGAACGGCTATGAGCACTACATGCTCAAGGAAATTCATGAGCAGCCTGATTCGCTTCGCAACGCGATGCGTGGCCGTTTGAACGACGAAGATGCGACGGCGGTCTTTGGCGGATTGAATCTGACGCCTCAGCAACTTCGGGGTGTTGAGCGGATCATCTTGACCGGTTGCGGAACCAGTTGGCACTCGGCTCTGGTCGGCGAATACATGATCGAGGAATTCGCACGAATCCCCGTTTGTGTGGAGTACGCCAGCGAGCTTCGGTACCGGAACCCGCCAATCGAAAACAACACCTTGGTCTTTGGGATCACCCAGAGTGGCGAGACGGCCGACACGCTCGCGGCTCTGAACGAGACCAAACGGAAGGGGCACCGCACGTTGGCGTTGTGCAACGTCGTCGGCAGTTCAATCGCCCAGGCGGCAGACGGCGGGGTTTACCTGCACGCCGGGCCAGAAATTGGCGTGGCCAGTACCAAGGCATATTCCAGTCAGTGCTGTGTGCTGGCGATGTTGTCGCTCTACTTTGGCCGCATGCGGCACATGAGTTTCGAGTCGGGCGGTCGGATCATCGAAGAGCTGCGGCGTTTGCCGGCGGCGGTGGAGCAAGCGTTGACCTGCGATTCTGAAGTTCGCCGGATCGCATCGAAGTACGCGGAAGCCTCCAACGTTTTGTATCTCGGACGCCGCTACAACTTCCCGACGGCCCTCGAGGGGGCTCTGAAGCTGAAAGAAATCAGCTACATCCACGCCGAAGGCTACCCGGCGGCGGAGATGAAACACGGCCCGATCGCGCTGGTGGACAAAGATACCCCCAGCGTTTTCATCATGCCACGCGGAACGACTTACGACAAAGTCATGTCCAACATGGAAGAGGTCAAGGCTCGCGGAGGCCCCGTGATTGCCGTCGCCAGCCACGAAGAGGCTCAGATTCGCCGGATCGCCGACGAGGTCATTATGATTCCGGAGGTCCCCGAATTCCTGCAGCCAATCGTTTCGGCCATTCCTCTTCAATTGCTGTCCTACCATATTGCCGTTTTGAGGGGTTGTGACGTTGATAAGCCCCGTAACTTGGCGAAAAGTGTGACGGTTGAGTAAATTTCACGGTCGAGCGATTTCACATCCCAACTAGGGTTTCACTAACCAGAACATTGCTCCTAGTCTCATTGGTGGCGGTTCTGACTTCATTCCTTTCAACACTTGCAGCGGAGTTCTCCTGAGATGAACGATCGGGGTTTGAGCTACAACTCACGCAAAGCACTCATGGTCCACATTGGCGAAACGGCGGGTGCCGAGATCGCGGATTTGATCAACAATCTCTTGGAAGAGGTGGACGAACTACGCCGAACCAAGGTCAGCATCACGCGAATCGTTCCTGGCCAGCAACCGGTTCAAGAATTCATCGAAGAACCCGTCTGATCCGAAGATCGGCCTCCACAGCGAGGTTGATCCTGGGCAAGGTGGGTGGTGGCCTGGGATCACAACTTCGGTCTCTGCTTTGAGTTGACAGGTTGCCCCTCAGTGTCGACAGTGTCGGGTTCCCGGGATTGAAATCCCAGTTTTCCCCACCCACGCTCGTCTCACGATCCATGTCTGACGCTTCTTCGACCGCTCCCAGCCAGGCGGGAGCCACTTCTCAATCCACCGGCAGCCGAACGTTGCTGGACAAAATTTGGGACCAGCATCTGGTTCACGCTCCCGAGTCCGGGCCCGCGATCATCTACATTGATCTGCACCTGGTCCATGAAGTGACCAGCCCTCAGGCGTTCGAGGGATTGCGGATCAACAACCGCCCCGTTCGTCGTCCCGAACGCACCATCGCGACCCCCGATCACAACGTTCCAACTTCTGATCGCAGTTTGCCAATCGCTGACCCGATCAGCCGCAAACAGATCGAAACGCTGCGTGAGAACTGCAAGGAGTTCGGCGTTCAGCTGTTCGACATCGATGACGTGCGTCAAGGAATCGTGCACGTGATCGGCCCCGAAAACGGTTACACCCAGCCGGGCATGACGATCGTTTGTGGCGACTCTCACACCGCGACGCACGGCGCGTTTGGTTCGCTCGCGTTTGGCATCGGTACCAGCGAAGTCGAGCACGTTTTGGCGACGCAAACGCTTCTGCAGTTCAAGCCGAAGACGTTCGAACTTCGCGTTGATGGCGAATTGGCCCGCGGAGTGACCGCGAAGGACATGATCCTGTATCTGATTGGCCAAATCGGAACCGCGGGCGGAACAGGCTACGTCCTTGAGTTCACCGGAGACGCCGTTCGCAACCTGACGATGGAAGAGCGAATGACGGTCTGCAATATGTCGATCGAAGCCGGGGCTCGCGCCGGCATGATCGCTCCCGATCAAACCACTTTCGACTATCTGCGTGGGCGCCCAGAATGCCCCGCTGATTTTGATGCCGCGGTGGATGCATGGAAGAAACTGCCATCGGACCCCGGTGCGACTTACGACCGAAGCAACGTCTACAAGGGCTCGGATATCCGGCCTCAGGTGACCTGGGGAACCAACCCGGGTCAGGTTTGCAGTGTCGATTCGGTGGTGCCATCACCGGGTGACAGCACCGACGTCAACGTTCAAAAGTCGACCGCTTCGGCGCTTCAGTACATGGATCTGAAGGCCGGCACGCCGATAACCGAAATCGAAATCAATCGAGTGTTCATTGGTTCTTGCACCAACGCCCGCATCGAAGATTTGCGAGCAGCAGCGGCCGTGATCAAGGGGCATCACTGCAGCGAGAAAGTCAACGCGATGATCGTGCCAGGCAGTGGCAAGGTGAAGTTGCAAGCCGAAGAAGAGGGTTTGCACAAGATCTTCACCGATGCGGGTTTCGATTGGCGAGAAGCCGGTTGCAGCATGTGTTTGGCGATGAACCCCGACAAATTGGCTCCGGGCGAACGTTGTGCCAGCACCAGCAATCGCAACTTCGAAGGTCGCCAAGGCAAAGGTGGCCGAACACACTTGGTCAGTCCCGCGATGGCCGCAGCGGCCGCGATCAACGGTCACTTCGTCGACATTCGCGACTGGGATTATCGCTGAGTTGCCAACCGGTGATTCAGCTCGACCATGAGCGGCTAGCGACACACTGCTAGCCTTTTGTTTTCTGTCTTCACGCCGGCACCGGGGCGAGCACCCCGCGGCGAATAAACCATCCCCTCATCGCTAACAGCTAACAGCCAATCGCTCATAGCTGAAGCCGCAGGCTTCCATCATGCAAAACTTCACCGTACACCAAGGCGTTGTGGCAACGCTGGATCGTGCCAACGTTGACACCGATCAAATCATCCCCAAGCAATTCCTGAAACGCATCGAGCGAACCGGTTTCGGCCAGTTCTTGTTCTTCGATTGGCGATTCTTGGAAGACGGCGAGACCGAGAACCCTGACTTTGAGCTGAATCGCATCAACGTCAAAGGGGCGTCGATCTTGCTCACGCGTCAGAACTTCGGCAGCGGAAGCAGTCGCGAGCACGCCGTTTGGGCGCTCGATGACTATGGCTTTCGAGCTGTGATCGCTCCTTCGTTCGCGGACATCTTTTTCAACAACTGCTTCAAAAACGGCGTTCTGCCGATCGCATTGTCCGAAGAAGACGTCGAAGAATTGTTCCAGCGAGCTGAGAAGGGAAATCCCTACCAGTTGACCGTCGATTTGGAAAACCAGGTCATCACAGATGGGCAGGGCTTCGAGCGTTCGTTCGAAGTCGACGAAAGTCGCCGCCACAACATGCTGCACGGTCTCGATGACATCGCGCAAACGTTGTTGCACGAAGAGAAAATCACCGCTTTCGAAGAAGCCCGCGGCTAGGCATCGCCTTATCGATGCGTTGACGCGTTTCTCTCTTTCGCTCTCTCGTGCAGCTTCGGTAGACCGGAGGCGTTGAGAGTTCGAATCGCGGGAGAACGCAGATGCCTTGGAATGACATGGGAATGGCTCGTGAAGGTTTGTCGTTGATGGCATCCTTCTTTGCCGTCGCGTCGACCTTCTATTTCTGGTTGGTTCGTGCCAATCGCGAACGTGCCAAATTAGCCGCCTGCACCGTCACGGGTCTGCGTGGCACGATGTTGATGGCGATGGAGGACACCGCGACCTATCGGCGGGTGGCGCCTGGCGACAGCGAAATCGTGCTGAAGTACTGGCTAGATTTGGCGATCGTGAACAACAGTTCCTTGCCCAACGCGTTGTTGGGAATCAAGGTTTGGGTGAAGTTCACTGACGGCCGTTGGCATGCCATGGATGTCGCTTCCGCCGATCCGGAGGCGGATTTGTTCCCGCAGAATGTCGATCCTCTGACCACCGCCGGCATGAAGCTGACACTGGCAACCAAATGTGAAGGCAACATCGGCGGCGGTTTTCGCGAACGAGAGTGTGCCGCGGGCGATTCGTTGCCGGAGCTAGTGCCAGTGCGAGTCGAGTTGGAGGCTCTGCAGGGCCAGACCTTTGTCAGCGAATGGCTGGATGACGGGCGGTTGTTACAGCGAACGACCGAGCAGTCTGGTTTGGCTGCTGCTTAATCGCCTTTGTGCGTCTTGGGTGAAAAGTCGCGGAAGCTGGGCCGACAGTTTGCCCGAAATCCGATAGCATTCCGATTGTTTGGATTCAGACTTCAACGGGGTGTAATTGATGACATTTGCCACGCAGCTCAATGCGGCAATCTTGCGGACCGGATCGGTGACTTGCGTGGGGTTGGACCCGCGATTGGAGCAGCTGCCCAAGCCGCTTCGAGAAAGCGTTTCCGAGAACCGCAAGGATTCCGTCGCGGCTGCCTACACGCAATTTTGCTGTGAGATCATCGACGCGGTCGCGGGTTTGGTGCCCTGCGTGAAGCCTCAGGCGGCATTTTTCGAGCAGCTCGGCCCGGCCGGGATGGTTTCGCTCGGCGAAGTCATTGCCCATGCGAATCGAGCCGGATTGATCGTCATCACGGATGGCAAGCGGAACGATATCGGCAGTACCGCGACGGCTTATGCGGACGCTTATTTGGGCAGTGCAGAACCAGGGCGATCGCCTTGGGGAAGTGATGCGTTGACGGTCAGTCCCTATTTGGGACGAGACAGCCTGGAACCCTTTGTGGAGGTGTGTGACCGACGAGCGGCGGGCATCTTCGTTCTCGTGAAGACGTCGAATCCCGGCGGCGGATACCTGCAGGATCTCAGCGTCGATGGAAAGACGATCTATCAGTCCGTGGCTGAGTTGGTGACCGAGCTGAACAAGTCTCGACTGGATGCCGATGGCTACGGGCCGGTTGGTGCGGTCGTGGGAGCGACTTACCCCGAACAGCTGGTTGAGCTGCGAAAAGCGATGCCGCACAGCATTCTGTTGGTGCCTGGGTTTGGGGCTCAGGGCGGATCGGCCGACGATGTGCGAGCGGCGATGGATTCCAACGGGGCCGGGGCAGTTGTGAACAGTTCGCGGCACATCATCTTCGCTCACAAACGAGAAGAGTTCCCGGTCACTGCGGACGAAAGCAATTGGCAGGACGCGGTCCGAGCGGCAACCGTTCAGATGAATGAACAGCTGAAGGGCTAGGGTTGGAGACGCCGGACGCCCCCTGTTCGGCGAGAGGTTGGCTCCATCGCAGGGATCAGGGGGCTCCTGCGTTCACCTCGTGCAGCGATGCTGCTCATCAATTCTGCGTAGCGGAAAGGCAAGCTTGGCGAGTTCCCGAGACTGCCTCATTGCCCCAAGTTTCGGTTTGGATGCTTGCGGTGAGTGCTGCGCAGGTACGTAGACGGGGGAGTCGGGCAGTCAAGGGCCGGTATTGTCGACCGAGGTTCGGTTTTTTGTGCGACACAATGTCGCTGATCGTTCGCTGGCCTTGCCCTCGCAGGTGTTTCCGACTGATAATCCCGGCCCGCGCTCGGAAGAGTTGCGCGGATGCTCTATTACTTTTTCTTGTCTCGTCAACGTTGCTCGGTCGTGTTGCACTCGGGGTGATCCCTCAGGTGAGAAATGTGGTTCGGGGTTTGGTTTCCGTTGGCGTGTGATTTGGATCGATCATGAAACGTTTTTTGTTTCCACGTTGGGTCAATCCCTTCTTGGGCGTTCTAGGACTGGCCATTGTTGGCGGAGGCGTGTACGCCGCTGCCATGGGTGGATTGGTCACGGACCCTCAGACTCTCAACGTGGGCTATCAACCGACTCAACCGGTCCCATTCAGTCACGCGATTCACGCGGGACAGTTGAAAATGGATTGTCGGTATTGCCACAACACCGTTTTTGATGCCGCCCACGCTGCTGTGCCTCCAACGGCAACCTGCGTGAACTGTCACTCGCCTGCCGCTGAGAACGGTCAAACCGCTTTGGGTGCGGTTCACACCGACAAAGCCAGCTTGGCACCAATCCACGAGAGCTGGAAAACCGGCCGCAGCGTTGCTTGGAAGCGAATTCACAACCTGCCTGAATTCGTTTACTTCAATCACGCCGCACACGTGAATTCTGGCGTCAGTTGCGTTTCCTGCCACGGACGCATCGACCAAATGGAAGTCGTGTACCAACACGAGCAACTGTCGATGGCATGGTGTATCACTTGTCACCGCAACCCGAACGAACACCTTCGCCCGGTTGAGCTTGTCACCAAGCTCGATTGGAAAGCGGAAGACCACGATTGGGGCGAGTTCGCTGATCAAGCGGAATTCGCGAAAGCCCATCGAGAAGAACACAACATCAATCCACAAGTCCATTGTGCGGTTTGTCACCGATAGTCCATCGAGAACAACTGGCCCGCTGAATTCGGCTGACTCACCGCAAACTGAACTGAGAAGATTTTCCTCCATGACCACTTCGACCCAAGACGCCGGTTTCGATTCCTCCGAAGCCTCTTCCTCGTCCGCTGCTGGCAAACCGCAGTACTGGCGAAGCTTGTCGGAATATCGTCAAGACGACACGTTCGTCAACGAATTTCTGCATCGCGAATTTCCGGTCGCGGCGTCGGAATTCCCCGAGGGTGTGTCGCGTCGTCGATGGATGCAAATCATGGGTGCTTCGCTGGCCATGGCCGGCGCAGCCGGGTGCCGTTATCCCGAAGAACTGATCGCGCCGTTTGCACTGCGTCCCGCTGACCGTGTGCCAGGCGAAACGTATCAAGCCGCGACCAACTTCGAACTCGCCGGTGAAGTCCAGCATCTGCTGATCACTTGCGTCGACGGTCGTCCGATCAAAGCCGAGCCAAACACGACTCACCCCGCAGGCGGCGGAGCGGGAACGTACGCACAAGCTTGCGTGCTCGGGTTGTACGATCCGGATCGAGCCCGCGGCGAAGCCGGTGTGCCGATTCAGTTCGACAAAACCGAAAAGCGTCGCATCGAAACCGACTGGGACTCGTTTGCAAATTACGGTCAAGCGTTGCTGCGTTCGGTTGGCGATGGTCAATCGGTCGCCGTGATGATGTCGCCAACGACCTCGCCCACCACGTTGCGAATGATCGGCGAGTTGCAAAAGAAATTGCCCGCCGCATCGGTATGCGTCTACGACCCGATCGATGGTGGCTTGATGAACGAAGCCACCCAGCGTGTCTTCGGTAAACCAGCTGCTCAGAAGTTTGATTTCACCGAAGCGGAAGTCATCGTTTCGTTCCAGTCGGATTTCCTGGGCAGTGATGCTGGAAGTCAAAACAATTCACGCACGTTCGCGGCCAAACGCGATCCGATGCAGGAAGAAACGAAGGGCGAGATGAGTCGTTTGTACGTCGCCGAAGGCGGGTACACGACCACCGGAGCCGCCGCCGATGTTCGCATCGCGATTCGTCCCAGCCAGATGAAGGCTGTGTTGGCGGAGCTCGGACGCCGTGTTGAAAAGGTGAAAGCCGGCGAAACGCTGGGCGAACAGTACGACCTTGAAAACCTTCCCGAAGACGGTGCCGCGTACAACGAAATCGACGCCGCGGCTCGATTGGATCGATTCCTGAACGCAGCCGCAGCCGACTTGGCCGCCGCTGGCGACAAGGGAGTCGTGGTTGTCGGCGAAACATTGGGTGCCGACGCGATCGTCGCGGGCATCGATATGAACTCAAAACTCGGTTCGCTGAGTTCGATCCAAACCTTCCGTCCGATCGCCGGATTGGAACTGAAGAATCAGATCTCGCTCAAAGACGCGTATGGTCGAATCAACAGCGGCGATTTGAGCACGGTCCTGTTTGTTGACACGAACGTCGTTCATACCGCTCCTGGTGACTTGAACTTCGCCAAGGCTCTGGAGCGAGTCGAGCACTCGATTTACTTGGGCATTTACGACGATGAGACCGCTGAGAAGTGCGGTTGGTCATTGCCGATGAGCCACCCACTGGAATCTTGGAGTGACTGCGTCGGAATCGATGGGCACTACGGCGTTTGCCAACCGCAAATCATGCCACTTCTCGGTGGTCGCTCCGCCGCAGAAGTCCTCGCGTTGATGCTGGACCAAGAAGTGACCGACGGTGAGAAGTTGGTCCGCCGCACCGCCGACTCGGTTTCCGGATCGGCTATCAGCGATCGTCAATGGCGAAAGTTGTTGCACGATGGTTTCTCCGAAGACGTCGTTGTTTCCGCTGAAGAAGTTTCCGCTGGCGACGTTTCGGTCGAACTGCCAGCTGAACTTCCTGAGATCACGTTGGACGTCGATCAAGACGACATCGAAGTTGTCTTCACCGCATCGGAAGCTCTCTACGACGGACGCTTCGCGAACAACGGTTGGTTGCAAGAACTGCCACAAGCCCTGACCAAATTGGTTTGGGACAACGCGGCGGTCATGAGCCCTCGCACCGCGGAAAGTTTGGGGATCAAACACGGTTTGATGGTCGCGATTCGTCGCGGCGATGCTTTTGTTGAATTGCCCGTTTACGAAATGCCCGGTTGTGCACCCGGCGTTATCACCACCCAGATCGGCTATGGTCGGACTCGCGTGGGTGCGGTCGGCGGTTCGGATGAAATGGGAGTCGACCCAGTCGGCGTCAACGTGTCGCCAGTCCGATTCACGGACTCGATGTTGTATGCTCATCCCGTCGAAGCTCGTCCTCGATACACCGAGTATGAATTGGTCACGACCCAGGATCACTGGGCGATTGATGAACTTGGACGTGACGAAGCTGAAACCCGCAGTTTCAGCCTGATTCGCGAAGGCACCTTGGAACTGCTGAAAAAGCTGCCTGAATTCGCAGAAGTCAAAGGCCCTCACGTCCCGAAGGTTGGTGAGTCAGGTTCGCTTTGGAAAGAGCCGATCAACTCGATCGAAGAAACTCAAGAACAGGTCCCTCAGTGGGGCATGTCGATCGACTTGACCAAGTGCCTTGGTTGCAACGGATGTGTGATCGCTTGCCAAAGTGAAAACAACGTGCCGATCGTCGGCAAAGAACAGGTCGGCAACAGCCGCGAAATGCACTGGTTGCGAATCGACCGCTACTTCCAGGGCGATCCAGACGTTGCTGACATCGTTCAGGAACCAGTCACCTGCATGCACTGCGAAACCGCACCTTGCGAACAGGTTTGCCCCGTCGCGGCGACGGTTCACACAAACGAAGGTCTCAACGCGATGACCTACAACCGCTGCATCGGCACGCGGTACTGTGCGAACAACTGTCCCTACAAAGTTCGCCGGTTCAACTACTTCAATTACAACACCGAAGTCGGTGTCGGTTACGGCATCGATGCTTACCCCGGTACGATCGAAAACGCCAATCGCAAGTTGCAACAGTTGGTGCTCAACCCCGACGTCACCGTTCGCGGTCGTGGGGTCATGGAAAAGTGCACCTACTGTGTCCAACGCATCGAGCACGCCAAGATTGACGCTCGTAAAGACGGCGGCCGTCCGGTTCGCGATGGCGAAATCGTCACCGCCTGCCAAGCTGCTTGTCCGACCAATGCGATTGAGTTCGGCAACATCGCGGATTCCGAATCAGCTGTTGCGAAAGCCAAGGCTGACATTCGCAGCTATGGCATGTTGAGCCAGCTTAACGTCAAACCGCGAACGACTTACAAGGCTCGAATTCGCAACACGCCCCTCGCGTTGATGACTCGTTCGCAAATCAACGATTTGTCGCTCGAGAAACCTCATCACGGCCATGAAGAGCATGGCGAGCACGGTCACGATGATCACGGAAGCGACGATCATGGCCATGGCGAAGGCGAACACGGTCACGACGATCACGCTCATGGCGAAGAAGAGCACACTCGGAACATGACTCGTCCGTTCCAGTTGCCGATCGTCTAGGGATTCACTCCCTGCCCCGCATTCCTACTCCGAAATCAACCCTCCTTTCTCAGCCCTTTCCATGTCTCTCGCAATCCCAAACGGACTGGATAATTCGAACGATCGGCCCGGTCAGCGTGCACCGCTGGTCCTTGGCGATACGAATTATCACTCGATCACCGAAGCGGTCTGCAAGATCGCCGAGCAACCGCCGTCTCGCGCGTGGGTGATCGGGTTTTTGGTTTCCGTTCACCTGGCGACCATGTTGGGTTTGTGCATCGCATACCTGATTTACACCGGGGTTGGTGTTTGGGGTAACCGAGCACCGATTTTCTGGGGTTGGCCGATTGTCAACTTCGTGTTCTGGGTCGGGATTGGTCACGCGGGAACGCTGATCAGTGCGATTTTGTATTTGTTCCGCCAAGAGTGGCGGACGAGTATCAACCGGACGGCTGAGGCCATGACGATTTTCGCCGTTGTTTGTGCGGGAACGTTCCCGGGCATTCACGTCGGTCGAGCTTGGCTCGCATTTTGGTTGGCCCCTTACCCCAGTTTGAACCTTTGGATGTGGCCTCAATTCCGCAGTCCACTTTTGTGGGACGTTTTCGCAGTTTCGACCTACGCGACCGTTTCATTGTTGTTCTGGTACATGGGGATGGTTCCCGACTTGGCAACCTTCCGTGACCGCAGCAAGAATCCTTTCCGACGTGCCGCTTACGGCGTTCTTGCACTCGGATGGAGTGGATCGTCGCGACACTGGATGCGTTACGAAAAGGCTTACGCTCTGTTGGCCGCTTTCGCTGCTCCGCTGGTTTTGTCGGTGCACACGATCGTGTCCTTTGACTTCGCGGTTTCGCAAGTTCCGGGTTGGCACACGACGATCTTCCCGCCTTACTTTGTTGCCGGGGCTATCTTCTCCGGTTTCGCGATGGTGATCACGCTGATGGTCCCTGCTCGCTCGATCTTTAACATTGAAAAACTGATCACGATCCGGCACTTGGAAAACATGTGCAAGATCATCCTGACCACCGGCCTGATCGTCGGTTTGGCATACGGGACCGAATTCTTCATCGCTTGGTTCGGCCAAGTCCCTGAAGAGAAATTCGCGTTCGTCAACCGAGCCTTTGGACCTTATTGGTGGGCGTACTGGACGATGATCACCTGCAACGTGATCTCGCCCAATATCTTCTGGTCAAAGAAGGCACGCACGACACCTTGGATCATGTTCGTTGTTTCGATCTTCGTGAACATCGGAATGTGGTTCGAACGTTTCGTGATCACGATCACCAGTCTTTCACGTGACTACTTGCCAAGTGCTTGGGCTTACTTCAGCCCAACGTGGGTCGATTGGTGCATGTTGATTGGCTCGTTTGGATTGTTCTTCACCCTGTTCCTGTTGTTCTGCCGATTGATGCCGATCATCAACATGGCGGAAACCAAGGCGACACTCGCCAAAGAATTGCACATGGCTCACGCCGACCATTCGCACGAGGGCGACCACTGAGATTGTTAGTCGCGACCTTCGCGATCGACGCCTCCTTGACGTGCTGAATCCTGATCACTGAAAACTGTTCATTGAAATTTTCCCATGACTGAATCCCAACCCAAACCGCAGACGGTCGCCGACGACAAAAAGGTCCACGGTGTCGTCGCTGAATTCACGGATGTCGATTCGCTGTTGGCGGCATGTCGTCGTGTTCGCGACGCGGGCTACACGAAAGCGGATGCGTTCACGCCGTTCCCGGTTCACGGGATCGACACGGCGCTTGGGATCAAACCAACCGTTTTGCCTTGGATCTCCTTGGCGGCTGGTTTGACCGGAACCACGATCGCACTTTTGATGCAGATCAGCTTGAACGGTCAAACCGACTTGTTCGAAGGCATTCAGTACCCATACATCATCTCGGGCAAACCCTTCATCTCTTTGCCGGCCTTCATCCCGGTCACCTTTGAGTTGACGATTCTGCTCGCATCGTTCGGAACGTTCTTCGGCATGTGGGCTCTGAACGGCTTGCCGCGGTTCAGCAACCCGATGTTCACCAGTCCACGTTTTGATCGTGTGACCGACGACACGTTCTTCCTGTTCTTGGATGCCAAAGATTCACGATTCGACGAAGCCGGTGCGAAAGCGTTGCTGGGTGAACTCGGTGGCGAATATGTCGAGCCGGTTTTGGAAGACGATTCGTCCAAGGTCATTCCAAAGGGATTGCTGATCGCGTTGGCGACAGTGATTTGCCTCTCGTCGATTCCAGCGTTGGCTGTATTGCGGATGCGGGTGACCAAGAGTAGTTCGCCTCGTTTCCACATCTTCCCCGACATGGACTTCTCGCCTTCGAAAGACGCCCAGCAGACAACGACATTGTTCGCGGATGGTCGTGCGATGCGTCCTGATGTTCCAGGTACCGTTCGCCGCGGCGAGATGGATTGGGACTTGAATTTCAAGACCGGCATCGACATGGACGAACTGGCCAGCATCGATCCACCTCGAGCGGCTCAGTTGGTTGCCATGCAATCCGATGTCGCTGTGGATGAAGAAGACGAAGTGGTTTCAGAATCTGAAGTGGACGAACCAGCGGAAGAGCAGGACGGTGAAGCAGCCGAGGCACCTGAGCCGACTGGTGAAACGGGTGCGTCTGCCGTAACCGCTGACAAAACACCTTGGTTGAGCGAGAACCCGCTTGAGTTGAGCGAAGAAGCTTTGGCTCGTGGCCAACAACAATTCAATATTTACTGCTCGGTCTGCCACGGCATGAACGGTCGCGGAAACGGATTGGTCAATCGTCGTGCTCAGAAGATCTTGGCGACGACTTGGACGCCACCATCGAACATGCACGACCCGACGCTGTACGCGGACGTTTACCCGGACGGCAAGTTGTTCAGCACGATCACCAACGGTGTTCGCAAAATGCCGGGTTACGCGTCGCAGATCAAAGCAAAGGATCGCTGGGCAATCGTCGCCTACGTGCGAGCGTTGCAGGCCAGCCAAAACGCATCGTTGGAAGATGTTCCTGGATCCGAACGGTCACGTATCGAAAAAGAACAGGCCGAAGTTCAGGCTCAATTGAAAGCCGCTGCGGAAGCCGAAGCAGCCAAGGCGACAGAAGCTGCCAACGCCGAATAGTTGTTCTTTTGACCGACAGGCGGGGCACCGCTTTTGTCGAGAACAGAGAACGTCCGAGGCCGGACCAACCGGCAACGAAAACAGTCATTTCATCACTTAGTCTCAGCCCTCACATTTCCCATGTCACACAAAGCGGTCGCTATCAAGCCTGCCGATGACCCGGCATTCCAACTTCCCGCCTCTTTGGCCGGGTTGTCGCTGCCCATGATCATCGGTGGCATCGTGGCACTGGTCGGCGGTGCGTTCTTCTCCAACTCTGCCATTGGCGGCCGATTTGGGATGTCATCGTACTTGGTGGCTTACATGTACTGCCTGACCCTCGCGATTGGGTCGCTGTTCTTCGTCTTGATCCAGCACCTCACTCGTGCGGGTTGGAGCGTTGTGGTTCGGCGAGTTGCTGAGTTGATGATGATCATGGTCATCCCACTCGCATTGTTGTTCATTCCCATCGCGGTCTCGGCATACACCGGCTCGCTGTACGCTTGGTCGGTCGAAGGCTACCAAGCCGATCACGGTGTCCCCTCGGCGATCTGGGAAGAAAAAGAACGTTGGTTGAACCCCAACTGGTTCGTTGTGCGTTCGCTGATTTACTTGACCGTTTGGTGCGGAATCGCTGCGTGGTATTACCGCGGCAGCCAACGCCAGGATGAAACTGGCGAGATCACAATCACCGAAAAGTTGCAAGCTCGCAGCGGTCCCGCCGTCATCGCGTTCTCGTTCTGCACGTCGTTCGCCGCGTTTGACTGGGTGATGAGCCTCGCACCAATGTGGTTCTCGACCATGTTCGGCGTCTACATCTTCACCGGTAGCATCCTGTCCGCTCACTGTGCGATTTGCCTGTTCAGCTTTTTGCTGCAACGTGCTGGTGCGATGCGAGACGAAGTCACCGTGGAACACTATCACGACTTGGGCAAACTGATCTTCGGATTCATTTGCTTCTGGGGATACATCTCGTTCAGCCAATACATGCTGATTTGGTACGCCAACATTCCGGAAGAAACGCACTGGTTCTACACCCGTTCGACCGACGGATGGTTCAATGTCTCGGTTCTTCTGATGGTCCTTCACTGGGGCCTACCATTTGCCGGCACGATGAGCCGCCACGTTCGTCGCCGCCCTTGGTTGATCACGTGCTGGGCTGCCTACATCCTGGTTTTGCACCTGGTTGATCTGTACTGGATCATCATGCCCGAAGCCGGCATGGGGCTGGGCGGAGCAACCGGGATCATCGCGACGTTGGTCTGCGTGATCGGAATGGTCGCATTGATGTTGGGCCTGATGCTCAAATTGGCCGCCGGAACTCGTGTTGTTGCAGTTCGCGACCCTCGATTGGGTGAGTCGCTGGCATTCGAAAATTTCTAAACCGTTCTGCGTTTTGCGGCAATTTGCCGCTGGTCGGACACCACCCATCTCCTTTCTACTGAATCCTTACTCATGGCAGCCTACGACGACCTCAATGTCAAACGAATCGCGGTCATTAGCGTGATCTCGATCTTGGTCACTGCGGTTACCGTGCTAGCGGTCCAGGTCCTGTATTTCGCGATGGCGGACATTGTCGATGGACGCAAGGTTCAATCGGCTTCGTACACGCGGCAAAATGCGGTGCTGGTGGAGCAATCCGACGAAATTTCGCGTTATGGCGTGGATCCAGATACCGGGAATGTGACTATCCCCGTTGAAGACGCGATGAAAAAATTGGTCAAGGAAGCTCATTCGCACGACGAAGCCTGAGATTTCCGATCCTCCCACCGTTCACTTGAAAACCACTTTGATGAAAACGCACTTCACCAGCCGAACGACCAGCCACTTGCCAGCGGCAAGTTGGATGTTCGTCGTTGCTTGGATGGTGCTTTTGGTCGGTGGTGAATCGAAAACCTGGGCTCAACCCAGCACGCGTGCGGACGACCAAGGTGCCGACGTTCTGTTGAACGACGGGATTCCAAAGGGAGTCGAGAACGTGACGGTCGAACAGCGTTTGGGCAACCAATTGCCCGGCGATATGAAGCTGATCGACTCGAAGGGACGCAAGTTGACGCTCAGTCACTACTTGGACGGCGAACGTTCGCTGATTTTGACGCTGAACTACAGCAATTGCCCGATGCTTTGCAATGTTCAGCTCAACCAGTTGGCTCAGTCCCTCGACAAGATGGACGATTTGAAGATCGGTGAGGATTTTCAGTTGCTCAGCGTCAGCATCGATCCGACGGAAACCGATCAACGCCTTCGCGACACCAAGCAACGTTACGTCGAACAAGTTCCCTCGCACGCGAATGCTGAAGAGGGATGGTCGTTCACGCGGACCACCAAAGCCAATGTCGAACGATTGGCCAAGGAAGTTGGTTTCTCGTACAAGTACAACTCACGCACCAAAGAATACGCACACCCGGCAATGCTGGCGTTTGTCTCACCCGATGGTGTGATCACTCGGTACTCGCTCGGCGTTGCTTTTCCACCCGATCAAATGAAGTTGGCTTTGGTCGAGGCTGGCCAAGGCAATGTTGGTGACATCGTCGATCAGTTTGTGCTGTGGTGTTACAGCTACGACCCGAACGAAAACAGCTATGTGCCACAAGCTTGGAAGATGATGCGAGCGGGCGGCCTGATCACCATCACGTTGCTCGGGCTCGCGTTGTTGCCGTATTGGCTGGGCCGGAAAGGTTCGCCATCGAATGTGGCTGACCAAGAAACACACGACGGAAACGTCAACTCGACCGCCGATTCCGATGATGCGTCGGGATCAGCACCTTTGAAACCAACGCAGTGGCATTTGTCCGGAAATGCCGACTGACCATCGCTTGCGAATTTCGCGAGACCAGACAACCGAATCCACTGCGACCTGAAAATCATTCACTCAAATGTTTCCTGCAATCGAATCGCTCGCTATGACGTTTCCAACTTTGTTGGCTGACACGAACGCGGACTTTTGGTTTCCCATCCAAGGTTCATCGTTCGCCGAAGAAGTTGATTGGGTTTACGACCTGATCCTGTACATCAGCTTGGCATTCTTCGTGCCAATGATGGCGTTCATGGTTTGGTGCCTGTTCAAATACATAAAGGCTCGCGGAACGAAGGCGGAAAGCCAAATTTCGCACCACACCACGCTGGAGCTGACTTGGTCGATCGGTCCTTCGGTGTTGTTGGTTTGGATGTTTGTCCAAGGCTCAATTTCGTTTCTGGACATGCGGACACCGCCGGAAGGTTCCTACGACATCGGCGTCCAAGCCTTCAAATGGGGGTGGAACATGGATTACGGGAACGGCACGTTCCATCCTGAATTGCACATCGTCAAAGATGAGCCAACCAAGCTTTCGATGCGAAGCACGGACGTTATTCACAGCTTGTTTGTCCCCGCGTTCCGGGCGAAGAAGGACATCGTGCCCGGCCGGTACAACTACATGTGGTTCAAACCCACCGTTGCCAGCGAGCAAATCAGCGACGAGGCACTCGCCAAGCTGAAGAAGCAGTCCGAAGGAGCAACCTGGGATTACGACAAAGTCCACACGATCCAGACAGAGGATGGCGAGCGAGAGCTACAAGTTACCCCAGAGGGTTACACGTTCTTCGATTTGTACTGCACTGAGTACTGCGGCAAAAACCACTCGGAAATGCAAACCGTTGTCGTGGTTCACGAAACACAATCTGAACTCGAGGCATGGATCAAGGCCAACAGCAGTCGCGGTGACGTGTCGATGGAGGAGTGGGGCGAGTTGCTCTACGCCCGTCGCGGTTGCTCCGGTTGTCACTCCGTCGATGGATCGAAATTGGTTGGACCATCGTTCTTGGATCTGTTCGGCAGCCAGCACGCTTTGGCAACGGGCGAGAACCAGCTCGTGGACGAAAACTATGTTCGCGAATCGATCATCGCTCCGAAAGCGAAGGTGGTCGCCGGATATCAGCCTGTCATGCCGAGCTACAAGGGACAACTCAGCGACGACGACATCGCCTCGATCATCGCTTACTTGAAGTCAATCAGCGCTAACGCACCGTCGCAACCGGCCGGTGCAGAGGCTGAATCGGAAGAGGAATCCGCGGAATAATTCGTTTAGAGATTCAGGCTGATTCGGTAAACTGACTGATAGCCTTTTTAAAGCACACCCATCACCGATACGTTTTACGGTCTCCAGAAGGGACGCCAATATGTCCAACGCTACACTCCCAGCGGGCGCTCGCGACCCCGGTTATCCAACCGAACGCGAAAACTACCTGACCAACTCCTCGGGCATCCTCAGCTGGATGTTCACGCTGGATCACAAACGCATCGGATTGATGTATTTGATCGGTGTGATGAGTGCATTCGCTGTCGGTGGTTTGCTCGCGCTTGCCATTCGTTTGCACCTGCTGGATCCAAACGGATGGATGTTCTCGGGTGCTGAGGCGAACAACATCTACAACCAAGTGTTCACCCTTCACGGGGCGATCATGGTTTTCCTGTTCATCATTCCGAGTATCCCGGCGGCACTGGGGAACTTCCTTGTTCCGGTGATGCTGGGGGCAAAGGATGTCGGCTTCCCCCGGCTGAACTTGAGTAGTTTCTACTTGTGGGTTTTCGGTGCGTTGTTTTTCGTCACCGCGCTCTTCAGCAGCGGCTTGGACACTGGCTGGACGTTCTACACGCCCTACAGTACGACCACTGACACGTCGGTGATTTTGGCGACCTTGGGTGCTTTCATCCTGGGATTCAGCTCGATCTTCACCGGATTGAACTTCATCGTGACGATCAACACCATGCGTCCCCCAGGGATGACTTGGTTCAAGATGCCTTTGTTCCTGTGGGCAACCTACGCAACCAGCATCATTCAAGTGTTGGCAACGCCAGTGCTCGGTATCACGTTGCTGTTGTTGATCGCCGAACGCACGATGCACATCGGGATCTTTGATCCGGAGTTCAACGGTGACCCGGTCACGTACCAGCACTTTTTCTGGTTCTACAGCCACCCCGCTGTGTACATCATGATTTTGCCAGCCTTCGGCATCATCAGTGAGCTGATCAGTGTCCACAGTCACAAACACATCTTTGGCTATCGCTTCATCGCCTATTCCTCGATCGCGATTGCTCTGCTGGGCTTTTTGGTCTGGGGACACCACATGTTCACCGCGGGTATGAGCTCGCTGACGACGATCGTGTTCTCAGCTTTGACGTTCACCGTTTCGGTGCCGTCGGCGATCAAAGTGTTCAACTGGTTGGCGACGATGTACAAGGGCTCGATCAGCCTGACGACGCCGATGTGCTATGCAATTTCGTTCATCTTCTTGTTCACGATCGGTGGTTTGACCGGGTTGTTCCTTGGAACGCTCGCGACTGACTTGCACCTTCACGACACGTACTTCGTGGTGGCTCACTTCCACTACGTCATGGTCGGTGGAACGCTGATCGCTTTCCTCGGTGGCGTGTTCCACTGGTGGCCGAAGATGGTCGGGAAGCTTTACAACGAAACCCATGGCCGAATCGCATCCCTGTTGGTGTTCCTCGGATTCAATGGCACGTTCCTGCCACAGTTCGTTTTGGGTAGCCGCGGGATGCCTCGTCGTTACGCGACCTACGATCCTGAGTTCGCATTCTTGCACCAACTCAGCACGTTTGGTGCTTTGCTGCTGGGGATGGGGTTGTTGTACGCGTTCATCGTGTTGATGGTCTCGCTGGTCAAAGGCCGCCGTGCTCCCGCCAACCCTTGGGGCGGCGTGACTCTGGAATGGCAGTGCACCAGCCCTCCACCGTATTACAACTTCGAGCGTCCGCCGGTTGTTGGTGACCCGTATGACTTCCATAACTTGGAATGGGACGCCGAGAACGAGCGTTACGTGACAACGGAGCCAGAACGCAAATTGGTTCCTGAGTCGACGCCCGAAGAAGTTCCCGCCCACGCTGGCGGCCAAAAGTAGTTCAGGTCTGCCCTGCGTCGAATTGTCCATCTGGTTGGATCGTGCGACGTTCGGGGGCAGTTGTTATAAATCCCGCGGCATCCGATTGGTGCCGCTCTCCGTTTTGAATCAGTCCACACGTCGGCCCACCGCTCATGGCAACGATCGACTCAGTAACCACCACCACCGATGCTCACGCGGATGATTCGCATGGGCACGATCACGATCATCCATCTTGGTTGGCGCACCATTTCGATTCTCCTGAACAGCAATTTGACAGCGGCAAGCTGGGCATTTGGTTGTTCCTGGTCACCGAAATTTTGTTCTTCAGTGGAATGTTCTGTGCCTACGCGATCTTCCGAATGCTTCGTCCAGAAGTCTTCGAAGGCTGCAGCCAATTCCTCAATACCAAATTGGGTGCGATCAACACCGGCGTGCTGCTGTTCAGTTCGCTGACGATGGCTTGGGCCGTTCGATGCTCTCAAACGGAAGAGCACAAAAAGTTAGTCGCGTTGATTGCGACGACGCTTTCCTGTGCGATGGTCTTCTTGGGTGTGAAGTCGATCGAGTACTCGCACAAATGGGGCATGGGACTGCTTCCACCTGGTTCGTACTTCTACAGTGCCGCCAACGAACATCCGACCGCACAGCAGTTGGTCGAAATCCATGGCTTTTCGGAGTCGATGGCGTACTTCCTGACAAACAGCTTGTACTTCATCTGTGCTCCATTCGCTTTGGTCGCCGTTGGTGTCCTCGTGTGGCTGATTGTGGCCAAAGTGTCTGGCAACGCGTTCCAATATGCCTGTGCAAAACCATTGTTGGTTGTTGCCTTGAGCTTCTTTGGTGGCGTTGGACTGGGAATGATCCTGGAGTCCGGTGGCGAGCACCACGACGGCGAACACGTCGCAGCGGCCCACGTTGATGGTGATCATGCGGACGCGGAACATTCCGATCACGCTCACGAAGGTGATGATCACGGGGAGGATGAGCATTCACACGCAGTTGCTGCTGACCATTCGGAAGAGGCTGCCGACGAAGTCGATGCGACGATGGTCGAATCACCACTGGGTGATGACTACGCCGCAGTGAAGTTGTTGGCTGAAAACGAAACCAATACCGGTTTGAAAGACTTGGTTGCGGCAGAGCAAACACAACAGTCGATCGCCACGGGCAAGGTGCTGACCGATCCTTCGGCCAGCGACATGGGAATCTCAACCGTCGAAGGCAATGTGAATACACCTCGTCAGGCTGGTGTTTTCTTCGGCATCTATTACTGCATGACCGGTGTCCACGCGATTCACATTCTGGCCGGCATTGGAGTTCTGGTCTGGTTGTTGATTCGTGCGGTTCGTCAGGATTTCAATCGTCAGTACTTTGGCCCGGTAGACTACGTCGGTTTGTACTGGCACTTGGTTGACTTGATTTGGATCTACCTGTTCCCGCTATTGTATCTGATCCGCTGATACATTCGCCGAACCATTTTTCCGCACATACTCTCAAATAACGACCCATCGAAAGTTGCAACATGTCTGACCACGGACATCCCACCGCCACCGCTGATTCGCACGACGGCCATGCTGAGGGCGATTTCGCTCACCCATTGCCGTTGCCGATGTTGTTCGGCGTTTTTGGTGCTTTGGTGTTTTTGACGATCGTCACTGTCGCCCAAGCCAACTATGACTTGGGAAGCTTTGATATCGCGGTGGTGATGTTCATCGCGACGATCAAAGCGGTCTTGGTCGGACTGTTCTTCATGCACTTGGCGTTCGACAAACCGTTCAACTTGATTGTGTTCCTGTCGTCGTTTGTTTTCGTGGCGTTGTTTGTAATCATCACACTGAGCGACGCGAACATGAACTCAGATTCATTTGAGGACAACCCAAACGATGCTCTCCCCGCAGTAGCGGCTGAGATGTAACAAAACGACGCTGATTTGCGTTGCTAACGCGACGCAGCACAACGAGTACGCCCGGTATCCGATACCGGGTTTTTTTATTGGCTAGACGGAGGTGGCCGCTCAGCCTTGCTGGCCGGATTCACTCAGTTTCGACAATGCGTGATTGCCGGACGCGGGATTTTGTCGCGAATGCTTGACCTAAACCTCCCAAGCTGTTTTTCTGACGTATGTTTGCAGGTTCAGACATTCCCTCAGGAGAAAAACAGCGATGCGTTCTATGTCCGGTTCTGTATTGGCTTTGTTGGTAGCAGTCAGTTTTGGAGCCTCCGTGGTGAGCGGTCCCGCCGACGTCGCCGCGGAAGATTGGAGTCCCGTTGTTGTGCCGACCGGCGAATACCGAGCTCAGATCCAGGCGACGCCCATCACGGAACGTCCCGGACGTTTGTTCCACGTGTATGGGAACACGGTTCGCTGGGTTGATAGTGCTGAGCAGACTCCACTTACATATCGCCCGCTTCGCCGCGTTGTGATCGGCACTGACGGGAGTCCGTCCGGAGCCAGTCGCATCCTTCCGTTCGGCCGCCGATAGGCCGCGATCGTTCACTGAGACTCGATTCGCGAGGTGAAGGCACGGAAGTCTTCGAGCGTATCGATTCCCGGAGCGGCTGCTTCGACCGGTGCGACGACAATCGTTTTTCCAGCTTCGATGGCTCGGAGTTGCTCGAGTTTCTCAATTTGCTCGAGTCGACCGGGCGGCTGAGTGGCGAACCAAAGCAAAAATTCGCGACGATAGGCATACAGTCCGATGTGCTGCCAGTAGTTGGGCGGTTCCGCGTTGAGCAGGGTATCCGTCAAACCATCGCGTGGGTGCGGAACGGCGGCGCGACTGAAGGTGATCGCGCGGTGGTCGTCGCCTAAAACGGCTTTGACACAATTGGGGTCTTCGACTCGTTCTCGATCGTTGATGGCACAAGCCGCGGTGGCGATGTCGGCTTCTGGGTGCTGCAACAAGAGCTTTGCCACCGCATCAATCGTCTTGGGATCGATCTCAGGTTCGTCGCCTTGAACGTTGATGAAGATGCTGATGTCTTCGTGCATCAGAGCGACTTCAGCGATTCGATCCGTTCCGCTTTGGCAGTCGACGCTGGTCAACCGGGCTTGTCCTCCGAACGAGTCGACTTCGGCCGCGAGTCGTGGATCATCGACCGCGACGATCACTTCTTCCGCGACGGACGATTTCAGAGCGGCTTCGTAGGTGTGCTGGAGCACTGATTTGCCACCAGCTTGCAACAACAGTTTTTGACTGAGGCGAGAGGAGGCCAAGCGAGCGGGAATGACGATCATGCACTTCATGGAGCTTCCGTTGGCTTATCGGATGGGATGGTGTCAGTTGATCGCCGCAATTGGCGGAAGACAATCCCGGTTGGTTGTCGTGGAGACGAAGCTATTTCCAGATTCAAACACCATTGGATCGGCAACAAGGATCGATTCAAAGACGCACGGGGCTGAATATCGCAGCATGGCTCCACGGCGTTTGGAATCCGGTTAGAACTATTGCACCGTCAGCGAGACAACCGGCTCCATTCGTCAACAACAGGTTTTTCATGTCTGGTGCAGAGCAAACAACAGGCCAGAACTCTCGAGGGGTGTGGTGGGCGACATCGGGAGACATCAATGCCTTCTTTGGGTTGATGCTCGACAACGTGGCGGGGTTGTTGCTGATGACGGCGTTGTTGGCCGGGTTTGGTCTGCCTGCTGAGTTCACCGTGACGCACATGGTTCCTGGAACGGCGCTCGGTGTGATGCTGGGCGACATCGCGTTCTTCTTCATTGCCCTGCGAATGGGGCGTCAGCAGAACCGAGATGATGTGACGGCGATGCCGTTGGGGTTGGACACGCCCTCGACCTTCGGAATGATTTTGCTGGTGTTGGGGCCCGCGTTTTTGGCGGCGCGAGCCGGTGGAATGACCGAATTGGAAGCCGCTCGTCATACCTGGCACATCGGGATTTGGTGCACGGTGATGTGTGGAGTTTTGAAACTGATCTTGGCACCGTTCGGACAAGTCGTTCGCGATGCGATTCCGCGGGCGGGCCTTCTGGGGTCGTTGGCCGCGATTGCGTTGGTGTTGATCAGCTTCTTTCCGCTGACGCATATTTTGGGTTCACCGCTTCCGGGGTTGTTGGCTCTCGTCATGGTTCTTGGGACGTTGATCGCTCACGTTCCATTGCCCGGTCGAACGCCCGGGACGCTTGGTGCGTTGATCGTTGCCGGCGGCGTTTACTACTTACTGTGTTGGATTGATGTCGCCGGTTATGAGTTTCCAACGACAGAGCCGACGGTATGGTTTCCGACTGACTGGATGGAGTCTTGGCAAGGGACTTGGTGGGGGGCTTTTCCCGATGCGGTTCCTTTCCTTCCGTTTGTATTGCCATTCGCTTTAGCAACGGTGGTCGGCGGAATTGACTGCACCGAATCAGCGGCATCGGCCGGCGACGAGTACGACGCAAGAACTGTTCTCGGTGTCGAAGCCGCCGCGACCTTTTTGGCCGGATTGTCGGGCGGTGTCATTCAAACAACGCCCTACATCGGACACCCGGCGTACAAGGCCATGGGCGGTCGCGCCGCTTACACTTTGGCGACGGCGTTGTTGGTTGGTTCAGCCGGAGTTGTTGGATACTTCGCTTTGTTGAACGCTTGGATTCCCGCGCCGGCGGTCTATCCCATTTTGGTTTTTGTGGGATTGGAGATTACTTCGCAAACATTCATGGCGACACCTCGAAAACACTATGCGGCGGTCGTGATCGCTTGCCTGCCCGCATTGGCATATCTCGCCATGAGTTTGCCTGATCGTATCTTTGGCGACTCGTTGATGATCCAAGGCGGGTACACGATGGCTTCGCTCGAAGGCGGGCCATTGAAGCACGATTTGCAAACGTTGCGGATGCTCAGCAACGGCTTCATCGTGACCGGTTTGCTGTGGTCGTGGATGCTTGCATCGATGATTGATCGCAAGCTGATCCTGGCCGGCGTCGTGATGCTGGGCGCTGCGATGCTAACTTGCTTTGGAGTGATGCATTCGCCAATCGAAGGCAATCGCTTGTTCGTGCCGTTCCTCTTTGACGAAACAAGCTCACTGGGATTGCCGGCTCAGTATGTTCCCTCCGTGATGGAATACGTGGTGGGGTACGCGGTCACTGGTGCGTTCTTGATTGCGTGGTCAATCTTCTTGCCGAAGATCGCCGCAGATGAGGTTGATGCAGCGAACGAGCATCACGGACCTGAAAGTCAATCCGGACCTGCATCCGTTTGAGCCCCGGTCAGCGAGCGGCTTGCTGGCTGATTCATAGTGGCTGCACTCAGTTAGGCAGCGCGACGAGTGGTTTGGCCTTCGGGGACGATGTGGCATCCGAGGGTGTCTATTTCGAGCTTGAGCAAACGCGAAACGACTTGGCGAATGCTGGGACGTTCGAGCGGGTCGGGTGAGATCATCTGTTCGATCAATTCCGCGACCGGTTCGACACTGCGGGAGTGAGTCGGTTCGGTCGACGCCAGGGTTTCCAATAGGATTCGGCCGAGCGAATGGATGTCCATGGCGGGCAGTGCAGCGGTGTTGCCAGCGGCGAGTTCGGGGGCTGCGTATTCGGCGGTGCCACGGAAAAGTGGTGGCATGGGTGAATGAACTCGAGCGGCGTTGCCCAAGTCGATCAGGGTCACGTGACCTTGGGAATCGACCAAGACGTTGTCTGGAGTGATGTCGCCGTGAATCCAACCATTTTGATGCAGAGCTTCCGTGGCTTGCGCAAGTTGTCTGGTCCACCACAGAGCGACAGGCAGAGCAAATTGGGAGATTTGTGAAATGCGATTTTTCAGATTCACAGCGTCCAGACGCGGCATCACGACGTAGGGAGATGTTCCGCCAGCGGATTCATCCAGGATTGGCACGAGGTTGGGGTGTTTGACGCTGGATGATGCGATGATCTGGTTGAACCGCCGGGTGGACTGGACCGCTGGAACGCTCTGGTTTTCGGTGGCGGCGACTGTTTTGAGGATGTAGTCCCAACGGGGGCTGTCGGCTGCGTCGGCGGGTTGGGCGAGGAACAGCTCAGTCCCGTTGCCTTTTGCGGCGGAACGTCCAACTCGCCAAATCCCCAGAATTCGTTGAGAAAACGGGCTGTTCATGGAGCAGGTGGGCGTCTCGGCGGCTGAAGTTGGCTTTGATGACGCGCGGGATTTGCCAAACATGAGCGATCCAAACAGGAGGCGAAGAGGTCTGGGAGCGGACGAACGGATTTGTCCGGAACCGAGAGAGACATCGACTAGGTCGATGGTTCCGGTCGAATCGACTCCCGGCGACCGGAAAAGTCCGCCAATTCGGTACGACTGACGCCCTATTCGCGTGATTCAGAGGTTCCAATGGGTGATGGTTGTGCGGGTTATGAGAAGTGGAGGATTCCTTCGGGGAACTTTGTCGATCGTGTTGACGTCACAAAGTAGGCATTTCGTTGACACCGCATCGCCCCTAACTAGACTCGCTGTCGCGGTTTGCTGTTTGTGGCCACTTCCGCACCGTCGCGAAACGTCGAGAGACGTGTGACAGCACTGCTTCCCCTTTTCTGGTCCCCAGGGGCCCATCCTGCCAGAGACCCTCGATGATTCATCGTCAGCCTTCTCAACCGTCGTCGGATTGGACTTCTCAAGCCGCTACGGAGCGAAATCCTTCCGATTCCAATGCGGGCAAAGGACGCTCGAAACGCCGTAGTGACCGGCGCAGTAAACGAACACAGAAACGCCGTTTGATGATGGAAGGGTTGGAATCACGCCAACTCCTGGCCGCCGGCGGCGTTTTCCCCAATACCCCATCCGTGCAAGAGTACGAGGGTCCACGCAATGTTGGAGCCGTCGCCGCATTCCCGGTCACAGAAGAGGAAGGCCGGGGCGATATGGGCGAAAATGATTTCTTCCAGGACGCCCAAATCATTCCGTTGGGAAATGGTCCCGGACAGCGTGACACCGTCGATGTCTCGGGCGCAGCAGGCGTTCGGACATCATCCTTCGGTGGTTTCGAAAACGATGTCGATGTCTATGGTTTCGAATTGAAAGCAGGTGACATACTCGACATTGCTACGCTGGGTGGAACCACGTCCTTCACCACCTTCTTGCCCAATGGAAACATTTGGATTGGGCAGGACACGAACATAAACATTCCGGGCGTTTTCTCTGCGTACCCCTCGTCGTCTCCACTTCAGACGCTTGGGAATGCAACGATGGCCCAGGTGGTTCCTGAGGACGGAACCTACTATGTGGAAGTTGCAACTCAGAGTTCAACGACCGACTACACGCTAGGACTGCGAACCTATCGTCCGGTGACTGAAAGTCTGCCGGTTGGTTCGAGCCAAAAAGTCTTCTTGGACTTCAACGGTGGGACGTTCCAGCGAGACCTGTTCAACCTTTCTTTGTTGACCGCAGGCGTGTTCACTGGTGGTTCCGTTCGGGTTCCATCGTTGCAAGACACGCTGAATGACGTAGGCATCGTTGTTGGATCCAACGCGGAATATGACGCGTTGATTGATTCGGTTGTTGAAACGGTGATTTCGCAATACGAAGATTTGGGAATCGACGCTTCGAATGGCTTGTATTCTCAAACAGGGAATCCCGGCGACTTTGGCATTGAAGTTCTCAATAGTAAGGATCACCCAGACCCCGGAAGTGACCCGCTAGTCACCCGCGTGGTGTTCGGATCAGGAGCATCCTTCCCTGACTTCGTTGATCCACCACTTGGAGTTGCCCAATCGATTGACGTTGGTAACTTCGATACGAGCGAAGTTGTCCTTGTCTTCCTCGACATTGAATTCACTCAGTTGCCACTGATTCCACGTTCGTCTGCCTTCAGCGATTTGGATGTTTTGGGATTGGAACTGGCTGCGACGACTTCGCACGAGCTTGCACACTCTTTTGGTGCCTATCACACGGATGGCACGAACCTGACGCCTTCATTGATTGATGGCGGTGGTGCATTGAACAATCAGAATGGACTCGGCGTTGGGCCGGATGGCATTCTTGGTACCGCCGACGATGTTCGTGTGGCCTTCCGAACGGATCGCGTTGATCCAGGTGGAGCGGTCTCATTCGGTACGCTATTCTCTGCGGAATCGCTTGCTCACTCCCTGTCCACTGGTACGGTTGGTTCGACTGCAACCGGTCGAATCTTTAACGACGTCAATGGAAACGGCACGTTCACTGGCGACTCAGGTCTCGGTGGTGTGACGGTGTTCTTGGACGTCAATGGCGATGGCGTGTTGAGCCCATCCGATCCTTCGACAGTCACGTCCGCGGACGGTACTTACAGCTTGTTCGGTGCATCGGGCACCTACAACGTTGTCGCGATGACTCCTTCCAACTTTGTGGCCACGACTCCCGTCAGTCGTTCGGTGACATTGGGTAGCAGCAGTACCCTGCCAAGCTTTGGTTTCCGTCAGTTGCTTTCGGATGTGACCGGTCGGAAGTTTGAAGACCTGAACGAAAACGGCGTCTACGATCCAGGTGAACCTGGTGTCGCGGGGGCTTTCATCTATGCCGACTTAGACGGCGATGATCGACCTGACCTTGGTGAGCCATCGGCGATCACCGACGAGGACGGTCTGTATACGCTCGACTTGCCAGATGTGAACTACTCCTATGCGATTCGCGAAGTCGCAGAGCCTGGATTCGAAGCAACCGTTCCATTGTCTGGCGAATACACCGTTACGCCTGGTAGCGGACCAGCAGAGAATTTCAACTTCGGTGGCCGATCGTCTCGCGATTTTGGTGACGCTCCGGATTCGTACGGAACGCTCAGTGCATCCAACGGTGCCAGCCACGGGATCCTCAGTGGTCTTACCCTCGGTGCCACGGTGGATCGCGAAAGCGATGGGCAGCCAACTGCCGATGCCACGGGTGATGGTGCCGACGAAGATGGTATCCAGTTCACCGCACCGTTGGTGCCTGGGACGACCAGTTCGATCCAAGTCACTGTTAACAACACAACCGGCGGACAGGCTTACCTGCAAGGTTGGATCGACGTCGATGGTAGTGGCACATTCGATTCGGATGAACGTTACATCTCGAACCAAGCCCTTACGACTGGTGTCAATTCGGTTGCGTTGACGCTGCCTAGCTTCACCTTGCCAGTCAGCGGCTTGTTGGACACGTTTGCTCGTTTCCGTCTGAGCCAAGACACCAATATCTCGGCGACCGGATTTGTTGATGCGGGTGAAGTGGAAGACTATGCCGTTCGACTTCTGAACAACGGTGACTTGGCCAACGACGACAGCGTCTCGGTGCCTCGCAACAGCCAAGGTTTCCCAATCGATGTGTTGGCGAACGATTTCAACTCGGCATCCAACCCGCTGACCATCACCACCCAAGGCACGGCGGCTACACGAGGTGTTGTAACGATTAGTTCGGGCGGGGCCGGTCAACAACGATTGCTGTACACGCCGCCAAACAACTTTGTCGGTCAAGACTTCATCCAGTACCGTGTCATCGACACGCAAGGCAACGTGGCAACGGCCACTGTCAGCGTCAATGTGACCTTCCAAACGGAAGATCCAATCGCTTTGGATGACATCTATCGCATTCCAGCGAACGCAAACAGTAGCGGTGGATTCCCACTGAACGTTTTGGACAACGACATCGCTTCGGACGCTCCTGGTGGACTGACGCTGGCGTCGGTCACCAACGGTTCGGCCGGCGGAACGGTTGTGTTGACCCAGAACAACCAATCGGTGCGTTACACGCCTCCCGCTGGTTTCACTGGATCAGAACAGTTCATGTACACGGTTCAAGACAGCGAGAACAATTTCTCGACTGCCACCGTGACGGTTTCAATCAACCCGGATGCCGATGCGGATGATCAAGCATCCTTCACGCTGGAAATCTTGGACGCGGTCAACGACACACCACGTCCAACCTTGCAACAAGGTGACATCTTCCGATTGCGTGTCAGTGTCGATGACCTGCGGAATCTCTCCACGTTGGCACCGCAGGGTGTCGCCTCGGCATTCCTCGACGTGTTGTACTCCAGTGAACTGGTGACGACCGTCGACACCAACACGAGCGATGCATTCCCATTCGATATCACGTTTGGCCCGAAATTTGAATCTTCGAGTTTCCAGCTTGGCAACACGCTGACACCTGGTTTGCTCGATGAGATTGGTGCTTCGCAGTCGATCTCGAATCTGGAATCCGTCAATGGCCCGAATGACGTTGCATCGCACGTCGGACCTGCGGAATTGTTCACGGTCACGCTTCAGGCAATCGGTTCAGGGATCGCGATCTTCCAAGCAGATCCTGCTGACGCGATTGTGAGTGAAACGGTCCTCATCGAAGAGGACACGGCACTCACCTTTGATCAGATTCGATACGGTTCGGTTGAAGTTGCGATTGCTCCCGCGGGACCAGACTTCCCATCGGCATTGGATGATTCGTTCCCTCAAGGCGTCGACAGCAATGGTTCGTCGATCACGAGCACCAGCGAATCGACACTCGATGTGCTCGACAATGATTTGTTGGGCACCAACGGCGAAGTCATCTCGTTTGAAATCAACCAAGGTGCTGCCAACGGTGTCGCGATCGTCCGCGACAACGGCACGCCAGGCGATCTGTCCGATGATTACATCGGGTACACCGCCGACATCGGTTTCAGCGGCTTTGATTCGTTCACTTATGTGACGACGGTGTCCAGCCCAACGTTTGGAATCGTCACGAGCATCGCAGAAGTGACTTTGGTCGTCGGAGCCAACCAAAACCCATTGGCTGAATTCGACTTTGAATTGGTCGACGAATCAGGGAACCCAATTTCCAGCGTCTCGATTGGTCAACGCTTTGGCGTTCGAATCGTTGCCGATGACTTGACGCAATTCGATCCTTATCCCGTCTTCGCTGGTTTCTTGGACGTTCTGTATGACGCGGGACGCGTCGTTCCATCGGACACGATCACGAACGATAGTTTTGATTTCGATGTTGAGTTCGCAGACGAGTTCAACGAATCGAAGGCTGTTGGCGTCAACACGCGAGCAGGTTTGATCGACGAATTTGGAACGCTGCGAAGCGATACCGGACAACCCATGTCCGGCGTCAGTCCTTTGTTGGCAACGTTGTACTTCGAAGCAATTGCTCCGGGTACCGCGACCATCACAGGCTCGCCAGCGGATCGTTTCCCATTCCAAGACACTTTGTTGGATGACCGTGACGAACGAGTCGATCCATCGCAGATCATTTACGACTCGCTGTCGTTCACGGTCACCGGCAATGGTGAGCCACTGCAGAACACCAACCTGCCTGCTGACGTGAACGGTGACAACCTTGTCACCGCTATTGACGCCCTGTTGGTGATCAACGAATTGTCGCGATTGGACGCCGCTGCTGCTGGTGAACCTGGATCCGCCAACACGCCGCTGTTCTATCACGACGTCAACGGTGACAATCGTGTGAGTGCTCTCGATGCATTGCGAGTAATCAACTACCTCAACGATGCTTCCGCTGGCGAAGCGGTTGCACCGGCTGGTGAGCCTCTGTCCAACGGTATTCAGACGCTTGCAAGTGACGCGTCCGACCAAGCGATTGGTGATTTGGCTTCAGAAGGCAAAGTCACAGGCGGAGCAGTTGCTTCGGCCGATGCATCTGCCAACGGAGCGGTTGTTACCGACGACTCGGACAGCGATTCAGAAGACGATGATCTGCTCGACTTGTTGGCCGACGATGTCGCTGGTCTTTGGAACTAACTTCGACTCGAAGTTCCAACGCTAAATACAAAGAGCGTGGCGAAGCAGTTGCTTCGTCACGCTCTTTTTTTGTTTCAACGTTGTCTCAGGAACCCGATGGTTTTGTTTGAGGCGAAACGACATCCGATCCTTCGGGATCGCGATGCCGCCTTGTCTGCCTCAACTTGATCGAACTCACCGAACCTTGCATTGGAATTCGATCGTCACCGTTTCGCCGACGGCGAGTTCCTCGGTGAGTTTCCAGATCAGTTGATCCGATCCAGCTTGGTTCGGTTGGATGCTGAAGTCCGCGTCCATCGTTGCTGATTCCGAATCAGCGATGTATTCCAATCGCGTGGTCAAGTTGTCCGTCACAACGACGCCATTGACTGGCGAGTCACCCACATTTTGCAGTCGCAGTGCGAAGGTGACGGTCTCGCCAATTGGAGCGTGCTGTTTGTCGGCCAGCTTGATCAGGTTGACACGACCGGCTTCGGGGAAGTCGTAAACGACCACCGCATCGACCTTTTGGTCTCGTGTCAACGTTGGTGGTTTCAAGTCTTGGATTTCGACTTCCACCGATTCGTCGATCGACCAGGCGATGGCTGCGTTGGCGAAGCGTTCAACGAGAGCCAGTTGCGACTCATCCAATTCAGACAAGCTGAGTCGGCGAATGTTGGTCAGCAACGCAAGGACGTCCTCGGCGACTTCGATCTGTTGGACGTTTTCGACAGGCACACCCCGGTTGCGATCTCGCATTGCATCGACACGTCGTGTCAGTTCGCTGCGAGCGATCTTGGTGGTATCGGTCATGACCAATCCAGGTTGGTCCAGGTCGATTCCAAGCGGGCCGACAGGTTGAAACGTTCCGCCCACGGTGATCGAGCGATCGTTTTCGATTGCTCCTGTGATGCGTCGCACCGACGCGAATCGAGGTGAGTAGACGCAGACCCGGTTGGAGGCCGAGAATTCGATGTCACCGGCTTCCGTCGTGTAATGCGTTACTGTGTCTTCGGGCTGAAGGCCGGCGATGACATCGCCACGCGTCAATCGAGCTTGCGGATCGTGATCGCCGCCGTCGCAAAGGAATTCCTGCGGGTCGACGCCCCAGGGTGCTCGCATCATTGGAGCGGCTGGCATCGGCTGGCAAGCAACGCAATCGCCAGACATGCCGGCGGCCGAACCGCATTGACCGGCGCAGGCGGTGTTTCCGCAACCGCAGACGGCACGGTCTCGAAAGCCAACTTGTGCGATCGCTGGTTGATTGATCGTTGCGTTTGCACCGGGAACATTCGATGTCACTGACGTTGACCCGTACAGCGACGCAACATCCAATGCCGGCTGAGTCGCACCCGTCGGCGATTGAGCGATTTGATGAGCGGGCGAGGTCGTTGGCGCTGGTTGAGACGTGAGCGATTTGGTCGGTGACGCGACCGGAGTGGCGCATCCACTGAACAACAAAGCGACGACTCCAGTTGCAAACCAAGCCAAGCACAGACGTGCGTGGTTCGTTGCTTGAGACTGACTCGCGAGTTCGGAAAGGTGAGCAGGTTGCATCATGATTCCGGTTTGAAGATAGGGGCCCACGTGGGATAGCCAAAGAAAAACTGTGGTGCCAGTTCATGAGAACGCGGCGGGGCGAGCGAGCCGATTCGCAGGATCGCGACGACTCGGCCGAGGCGATCGGCTACTTGCAGTGGGTCTTGGAACTGCGACACATCGATTGGTGTTTCGCCGCCGGTGTCGCTGTCTGTCGTGGGTTCTTGAGCGAGTGGTACGGCGGTTTGTGGATCTTCGAGATAGATCACACGTGTAACCAGCTGGCCGTCGAGTGCCGCTTGCAGATCTTCTTCGTCGATCGTGACGATGATTGGATAACGCGTTGCCAGTCCCGGTGGTGGATAGGTCCGATCGACCATTTCCAACGTGGGGAACAACTCGGCTCCTTCTGCTCCGCGGATGCCGCTGATTTGAAAGCGGTAGACTTGGCCAACCAACAACCCTGCCATCAATCCAGGTTCAGGATCTTGAAAGCTGCCCATTTGAGGCAAGGCAAATCGAACGCCCTGTGGGCCTCGGATTTGGACAGGTTGATAGTAAGGAGCTTGCACTCCCATCGCCGCCGTGCCGCCTGGTCCGGCCATCTGGCGAGTCGCAGCGATCGCACCCGGTGGCATTGCACCGTTGAACAAACGATGTTGTCCGTTGGACGAAAGATACTGCGACGGGTCCGCAGCCGTGGATGCGGTGCTCGTTGCCAACACGCAGGCAATCGCGAGCGACGGCAGAGCCCATCCGGCGTTCAGCAATTTGCTGGGCGGAGTAATGCGTGCGATTGCCATGAGTCTCAATCCGGTTGCGATATTCGTTCTCGGGCAGCTACGTAACATGCTCGTGGCAGTTTTCGTCTCTGCTCTGGGCATGCTTGATCTTTGCTCTGAGCAGGTTTCATCGTTGCTCTGGGCAGGTTTGATCTTTGCTCTGGGCAGTGACGATGCGGCGTTTTGCCGAAACAAAACACCGCGTCGTGGTTCAGAGCAGCCAGGCTCGGGAGCCTGACTGCGTTCGGTTTGTCACCGACTTTCCAATTCAAGCGTTACTGATTAGTAGACGCCTTGGCTGGCCTTGTCGTAGTGAGGTCGGCCATTTGGAATGCCTGGGTTGATGTTCTGCTCGGTGATCCGAACACGGCTGACCGGGTTGGGGTAGCTCATGCCAGGTTGCTGGCGAACATCGATTTTCATCTTCTCAACAGGTCGTGGCATGTTCATGTGAGTGTGGTTGCGAATCACATGCTTCTGCAAACCGGCTGGAGCACCCAATGGAATGTGAGGTGGTCCAGGCAATCCGATTGGCGTGCCGGTGTGAGGCATTCCGTACTGAGGAGCGTTGACACCAGCGATCATGCCGGGCAAACCCATCGGTGTGCCAGACTTGCCAGCACTTGGTCCACCGCATCCATCGGTCATCGCTGGAGCGAAAGGAGCAGGCAGGCCAGCGATAGGAGGACCCATCATGCCGCCCATTGCCATTCCGCCGTTGCCGCCAGCCATCTCGATGTCTTTGTCACCCAAGCGGATGATGGCCAAGATGCTACCGCGACGGTCAGCTTCGACGATTGGGTCGATGCCTGGATCGAGGCGAGTGCTGACGAGTGTGTCGATACCGGCCAAAGCTGGGCCTTGGAACTCGGGATCTGGTAGGTAGATGACTTTGGTGACGAAGTTACCGGTCAAGACTTGGTCGAAGTCTTCTTCGGTGAACTGGATCGGCACCGAGTTGTGAGCCAAGTAAGCACCGGTCCGTGGGTTGGCGTAGGCCAATTCAACGGTTGGGTACAGTTCCACACCGGGACGGCTAGGAATGTTGGTCAACTTCAAGCGATACAGCCCGCCTTGTGGGAAGTTCTGACGAGCGGGAACCACCATGGGTTCGCTGTCGAACATGCCGGCACCGGATTGGTCATAGCGAACTTGCATGCCATCTGGATTGCCGAACGTGACCTGAGCAGTCGAAACCATCCCAGGCATCATGCCGGGTGGTGGCATCATTGCCACGCCGCCGCCAGGAGGAATGTTGGATCCGCCACTGAGACATCCGCCGCCACCGCAGCTGCCGCCGCATCCGCAATCGCCACCGGCGAGTTGACGGAAACCGACTTGCTGAATTTCGGGGTTGTTCTGTCCTGCCTTGACGATGCTCGAGGGCACTTCGCCGAGGACGCCGTCGATGGCTCCCTCAGTGATCATGCCTTCTGTGTCTGCTGCAGCAGCAGGAGCGTTAGCTCCCATCATGCCGTAGGCCTGTGGTCCCAACACACCGGGGCCGGGGCCTCCGACGCCTGGGCCAGGTTGCATCATCCGCTGTTCCGGAGGCAGGTTGTGGCGAACCGGCACACATCCGGTGGCGAGGATCGCCGTGGCCGCCGCAAGCGCCAAATGAGTGACGATTCGTTTCATCTTTTCCCCCGTCTTGGGTCGCTGGGTTCTTTCCCCAACACTCACGATGAATCGGACAAGTCGACAATCGACTCGTTCGCGTTTCACGCGGCGTGGAACAAGAACTGGTTGTGATTCAATCGTTGAATCAAATCAAAATGGAAAGTCAGTGGTGTTCAGTTGTGACCAGATCTGGCTGGACGCGAAGCGGGAAAACGACCTAGGATCGGCCATCCTTCCCCGCAACTGTTCGGTCAGGATCAGTCACTGCTCAGCTCATCGGCACGTGAGGGGGCATTTCTTTGGCAAAATCGTCATAACCTCCCCATGAAGATTCACCCGCATGACTGTCTTGACTGGTTGGACCTGCATGGCCGGTGCGGTTCCGGGATGCAGCGTTGGTGGGCCATGAACCGCAATTCACCCCGCAAAACGTTGGGGAAACTGATTCTTTGCGTTGCCATTTGCATGCTCTCCGGAGGTCTCGCGAAGGTCGCGTCGGACGAAATTCAATCATCTGCATCAAATTCGATTGAGCCCAAAACAAATGGTCCGGCTGACCGGTTGATCACTCAGACGGTCCAGCGAATTGCGATGGGCCCCGCTTTTGATGCAAAGGTTCGCCAAAGGGTTTGGGTCAGCGGTCGCGAAATCTTGGGAGTCGGGACGTATGAGCAAGCCGGCCAGGGAAGCGGGCAATTCAATTTGCAAGTCACGATGTTGGACGGCGACGGCAAACACACGCTGCAACAAGTCAGCGATGGCCGGCTGGCTTGGACGCGAGAACAAATCGGCGAGCAGATCTCTCTACGCCGTGTCGACGTTGGACGCTTGGACCAGTGGGTCAACGACTCACTCGCATCGCTGTTCGGACGCGGCTCGCAAAATTCCCGTTCACCCGCGACGCTGAAACCCAGCGTGCGAGTGGGTGCCTGGACAGAAATGATGGACACGATCGCGAGTGAGCATGATCTGACGTTGCAGTCCGGACAGCTCGAGGGCCGAGACGTTTGGATTGTCAAAGGGACGTTGCGTGACGATGTCCGGGCACAGCGGCTACAAGAGTTTGGAACGACGACATGGCCCGAACTTTGTCCCACCCAGGTCGTTGTGCTGATCGCGCGAAGCAACGACCCTGAATCCGATTTTGGCAAAGGACTGCCGTTGCGAATCGAGTATTGGGGAGACCCGGTGCGTCAGCAGGCAACCGACCAGCAAAATGCCCAAGAAAACGGACAGGCATCTGATAACGCCGATGCCGCCAACGGTGGTGATGCCAGTGCCAGTGAAGCCAGTGTGGTTGACGGTTCCACCACCCAGCCGCGAACATCCAACGAGCGAATGCTGAATTGTCCTTTGATCAGTTTGATTGAGCTGTATTCGTTGCGTCCGATTTCGCCACCGCCGATCGGGCGTTTTCGTTTTGAAAACCAAGACCTTGACGTTGATTTCTCCAACGAAACCGATCGCTATCTGTCCCGCTACGGAATCGCGATCACGGAACGTCAAAGTCGACTGCTTCGTCGCTAATGAACTCCAACAACCCACGCACATCGCTTCCGTCTGAGACAACGTTGACCTCACGCTTGTTTTCTTGGGCAAAGCTCGTTCGACTGCCCAACGGATTCACAGTCGTCGCCGATGTGTCAGCCTCGTTCTTGCTGGTGCTTGGTGCCAGCGGTTGGTTGCGATCTGGGGACGACACGGCTGGTTCGGTTTGGCCTTCAATGGCTTTGGTGGTTGCATCAGGCGTTGCGTTGTATTGGGGCGGCATGGTTCTCAACGATGTTTTTGACATCCGAGCTGATCGCAGGGCCCGCAGTGAACGACCGCTCCCACGCCGCGAAATTCGACTGGCCGATGCACGGTTGGTCGGTTGGACCTTGCTCGTCATTGGGATCATTCTCGCGTCATTGGTCGGCGTGGTTTCTGGTGTGATTGCAATGCTATTGAGCATTTGCATTGTGGCTTATGACGGTCCATTCAAACGAACTCGCATCGCTTCAGTGTTGATGGGTGGATGTCGCGTTCTGAGCTTCTTGCTGGGTTCCACAGCGGCACATTCGGTCATCCCCGCCGAGCAGTGGCAGGGACGCGTTTCCGTCCTGGGCGAACCCGTTTGGATGCACATCACACCCGTCACGTTCGCGTTTGCAATTGGCATGGGGCTGTACATCACCGGAGTCACCACGTTTGCGCGTCGCGAAGCGATCGGTGACCGCAGCATGCACCTTCCGCTGGGTTGGTTTGGGATGACCTTAGGCGGAGTCGTGCTGGCTCTCGCCCCACGCGTCGCAGGTGTCTTCTCTGGCGCCGACGTGCCAGTCGATTGGACGCGAGGTTGGCAAATTGACCCGGCTGTCATTTTTCCGGCGACGATCGCACTCATGGTTGTCCCGACGCTTGCGAGAGGTTGGACGGCGTGGCAATCACCGTCGCCCAAACGCATTCAGTTGACGATCAAGTCCGCGATCATGGCCATCATTCCACTGATGGCCGCGATCACCATGCTCGGTGCCGGAGCCATCCCATCGCTCTGCGTCTTCGCATTGATGATCCCATCCATGTGGCTCGCCCGCCGCTTCCGAGTGACCTGATGGGCGCCTGGCACCTTGAGGGCCAATTACCTGTTCCCGTTTTGACTGCAATCACCCGATCAAAACCACTGCACCGCAAAACATCGTTGGATTGTCCGTGCAATGCAGGCAGAATCGCACGGCGTCTTGCAGGTTGTGAACTCGAAGCCATTTTAGATTGGCACCTGAAGCCGGTGTACGTCAACAAGGCTCCAAAGCAATTCTCACGAATCCCGACGACTCCCGGGCAACTACTAAATTCGTTCAAAACCGGTCGGTAACACTTTGTATTCTACCGGCGTTCCATTCGGTAGATTGCAGCTAACTCGATATTGATGGGGAGGGGGGCCTTGTATTGATGCCCCACTGAAATTTTTGATCGTCACGTGGTCAACGATAGAAAACGATTTGATATCAACAATGAACAAAACGGATTTGGCTTCTTCTAAGAGAGCTTGGGATTCCCTAAAAGAAATCGGTTCGCGCTCTTCATATTCCCGCTTTTGACTATACCAGAGCAGTTTTATGTCTGGCGATTCCGCCAAATCAATCGCCTTGCAATTCAGTGATCCTACTGGTGTCATGTCAAGAAAATTGAAAACGTCGTTGTTGGTTCCGGACAAAGCCAATCGACAAAGCACGCTAGTGCCGAGCCGGGAATGAGCCAAGTTCTCATTTCGACTTTCAACTAAGCATTCGTAGGACTCGACAGTTCCCGCTAATTTAGCAGCCTCAGATTTCAACAAGAGGTTTTCACGATGCGATCGAACAAGAAAAGCGGAGGCAATCGTAGCGATAGCTAGAAGTAAAGCTATTGTGACATTTTTCATTCGTTCGTTGTAGCAACCTAAGTGGGGTGCGATCTCCAAGTCAAAAGTAACGGGCCGCGACGAACTGAGGCTTGGTTTGACGCTCTCGTTTTCACAGGAAGAGGTGCCAGCCCGGCGTACCTCTTACTTCGATGGTAACTATTCAGCCTTCTGCGGAAGTGGTGGCATGATGCCTGTGTTTGCGTAGTTCGCCAGAGCGTTCAAGATTGTATCGAGTGGTTGGTGCCCTCGGAGGCGGAGCGTGCGAAGAACACTCATCATGACCGATTGGCTCAGTGCTCCACGATCGCTTTGGTTGCAGTAGCTGTTCTTGCGAATCATCACCGCCGGGCGGATCGCTCGTTCGCCCGCGTTGTTATCCGACGGGACGCCCTCGTACCACAGAAACGTTAGCAGTTCGCTGCCGTACTTGGCCATTCGCTTCGACAGTCGGTGCGTGTCCGGGTGATCCCATGACTCACAGCCCAGCTTTGCCAATCGCTGTTCCAGGCGACCAACCGCCAGATCGTAGTCCGCCTCGCTCGTCGATGACTTTTGACGTTGCAGTTTCTTGGCGTCACGGTACACGCCAACTAACCGACGCGAGAACGATTTCCACTCCGGGTGATCTCCATGTTTTTCACTGACCGCGGCGGCATCTCGCAGCAGATGTGGCCAACACTTCTGCTTGTCGGCGCACACGACCCATCGTACGGCGACCAGAAATCGGTGATCAACGTTCCTTCAAAGGCATCCGTAAAGAACTTCTGTAACGCCGGCGATCCGCGACTTCGATCGATCATGTAAAAGACGCTTTCGTCACCGGCGAAGCACCATAGCCAATGCGTTTTGCCGCTCACACGCCAGCCTGTCTCGTCGGCGTGTAGCTTGCTGCTTTTCAAACTCTCCTGGTGAATCTGCTCGTACCAAACGAACAGCAAGTCTGCCAAACGATGCCACATCTGAACCAACCCGCCGGGTGTGACTTTCAATCGAAGGTGAAAGTTGAACGTGTCAACGATCTGGCTAATCGTCAATCCTTGCAGGAAGTGCAGCATCGCCGACAGCACCAGTGTGCGGTTGCCCAGCGTGCAACGAGGCAGTACATCAGGCAACTTTGGCTCGACACGCTTGTCGCACGAGGGACAGTAATCGCGGTGAATCGTGTCTTCGGTAATGATCGGCTTGAGGTCTTCAGGAATGTCTTCGCTGCGGCGCGTCCGCGTCTGGCCAGTTCGTTTCAGCTTGCCTCCGCAGTCCGGGCAGGATTCGCACTGATGATTTCGAGTGCGATCCGGTTCTGCCAGCGGTGGCCGTGTGCGTCCGGCGTGGCCGGGCTGCCCGCCGCGTTTTCGCTTCTTGCGTTTGGGTTTCTTTGGCTCGGCAGTCGGTTTATCGTGAGGCGGTATCGCCGAGGAAGGCGTGTTGGGTCCCGTGGCTTGGCTCGCTTGAGCGATCCGCTGCTGCAGGGCGAGCAGGGTGAATGCGGTACACTCAGGGTCGCAAGCGGCAAACTCACGAGCTTCCGATTCGCTCAGTTGATTGCTCAGAAGCTTGTCGATCAACGAGTTGTTGATCGGCGGATCAACAGCGGCAGTGGTTTTGGCTCCATCCATGACCCTAATAACAGAACGAAATCTCCGATTTCAACCAAGAGCAATTCCAACAGGCTGAATAGTTACCTTCGATTGAACCACTGAATCTGATGTCGATTTGTGGGCTGAACCTTCAAAGCCGACTGCGCTACGCCGATTGCATTGGAGACACTGCGAACGCTTGCGTTGAAGCAGGTCGGCAGGAGCCTTTCGGCATTTGGACTGTTTCGGTAAACGTCGTTGCTCCCACGTACAACCGGGGCTAACGCCCAAACGGCTCACATGATTATGCCCGGTCATTCCTGCCGACCTGCTTAGCGGCCTGTTGATTTAATCTTAACCCGAAGCGTTACCGCTTGTCGGTTGAGTCGTCAACGAGGTTTCAACGCGTGTAAGAGAGGCACTCTTGCCCGTCAAAGTTGCGGATGTCGGACAAGAGTGGCCACACTACAGCAATATCGACAAGCCGGGTAACGAAGCATCGCGTGCCATTCCAACCAGCGGAGGTTGCATAGCGTGATCGCAAGTTCACCGGCAGGAAGCCATCACAATGTTCAACTCGCAGAAACGCAGATTCCCGTTCCTACTGAACCAAGACAATGTCTGAACAATCTCACATCCTGGACCGTTGTCACTGAATTTCGAAAAGATCCTTCCATAAGGAAACGAGGTTCCGTGAGGTTGCCTGATTTTCTTGCAGCCATTGGCACATCGCGAGGCGTCGTTCGGGGCCAGTCGCGTCCTGGATCAACGCGGTGCGGACTTTGGGCTGGCCACCGGCCTCGTTTCGCCAAAAGCGTTCTGCCGATTCGCTGGCGAGGTGGTCGCCAAAACGAACGGAGAAGTCGGAGGTTTCGCCCACGAACAACACGGAATCGTCTTGGGCGAGCACCTGGTACAGGCCGCCTTTCGCGGAGCCGGTTTTGGAAGTTGGGCCAGCGCTCGCGTTCCACTTCTTTGCCGCTGAAAACTTTGGCTTTGGTGGCTCAGTGGCATCTTCGCCGGGTTGATGTTCACGCGCAACGTTGGCCCATGATCGCAGTTGGGTCGCACACCAACGAAGTGTCAATGGATCGGCGTCAGCCGCATGCATCACTGCTTCTCGATCAAATTCTGATAGCAGCTTGGGATCGGTGAAGATATCGTCCAAGCTGTGTTCGGGATAACGTTGCACCAGGGTCGCCCACGCCAATTCAGCGGCGTAGCTGAACCGTTCCAGTGTGGTCGTCGGGATCGTCGTGGGACGCTCGGTGTGAATGCCTTCGGCGGTGAGTGAACCGGACGCGCGAAGTTCGATCAGTCGCTGGCGTAGGGACGCAGCGGGCTCGCGCTCGGAGATCCGGCGACAGGCGGATTCCAGGCGATCGCTGAGGACCGGATCGAGCAACACTCGATCGACGGAGTGGCCATCATGGATTTCGCGGAAGGCGTTGATCAATTCGCCATCGGTCATGGAACGCAGGGTGTCAAACTGGAATTCCAACTGTGGTCCCACTTGTTGGGTTGCCCAGCGTTGTCGTTCCTCTTCGCGAGCGAGTTTCTCCGCTTTCGTTTCGTTCTTCTTGCCGTTGGTGGCGGGGGCACTGCGAAGAGGGTCTGCGGCACCTGTCAGCGGATCGCCAACACGAATTTGATCGAGACGTTCGGTTCCGAGCGAAACGTATTCTTCGCTCATTTCAAAGCTGATGAATTCGCGACCGAGTTTCTTGGCAACGGCGACGGTGGTGGCACTGCCGCTGAAGGGATCCAGCACTTTGTCGCCGGGGTCGCTGCAGGCTCTGATGATGCGTCCGAGCAACTGTTCGGGCATTTGGCATCCGTGGAATCCAGCTCGCTCTTTGAACGTGCCCGCGACTCGTGGGAAGTACCAAATGTCTTCGTCGGCCGTGAAGCCGTAGGGCAGGTCCTGAGGTCGCAGAATCCAGGTGTCGTCGGGCATGCGACCTTTGCTGTTGGCTCGGCGGTCGTTGTAGACCAACTGCCGGGCCGAAGGCACACGCACGGCTGGATCGTCCGCGTTGAACTTGAAGTGCTTTGCGTCTTTGACGAAATGAAACAGGTGAGCGTGAGATCGCGTGAATTTGTATTTACAGTGCACGCCAAAGGTGTAGTACCAGATGACCCAACTGCGGCATTGGAAGCCGATCTGTTGTGCGAGCACCTTCAGCTCGGCGGCGTACTCGTCGCCGATCGCCAACCAGAAGGCTCCGTCATCGGCGAGGACGCGGTGCACGCCGCGAATCCAGCTCTCGGACCACTGGATGTATTCATCGGATTCCAGCGAGTCGTCGTAGACGTCGTAGGTGTATCCGATGTTAAAAGGCGGGTCCGCAAACACCAAATCGATGCAGCCGGCTGGCAATTCAGCCATGCCCTCAACGCAATCTGAAACGTGGATTTGTCCGAACGCAGGGGGAGTCTTCAAAACATTCGGATCCATTCACGGGCCACAAACAATCAACTGTTGGGCCGGATGATCCACCATAAACGTTCGAAGATCAACGCCTCATCGTCGCCAGACGCAAGAGCTTGGTGTGCCAATTCACGCTGGGCGGTGTTGAGTTTCAATTGACCCGCCAAATGGGCGACGTGGTCCAATCGGCTGTCAAAGTCCGGCAACCGGGAAATCCAGGCCGGAACGATCATTGACGATCGCATTGGGTAACCAGTCGAAGCGACCACGGTTTTGCGATCTCGGTTCTTGTCAGGACGGCGGTCGCCCGAGCCAGATGCGGATCCATCGGTGGTCATTTCACTGCCGAGTGGCTGGGCCAGCAGTGCATCGCGACCGCTGCCGGCGGGCCAATTCGGTTTGGCGTCCAGTTGAGCGACTTGCAATCGACGTTGGGCAGATTCAGGCCGACGAAACGGCGATCGAGCCGCCATCGCGTGGACAGCGGAGACGGCGTTGGACCACTGCTCATCGTCCGCGACCAGAATGCCCTGTGGCGACATCGCCTCGGGTACCGAGCGAGTCATCACGGCGTCGGACAGCAGGATCGACAGACAACGCAGGACGTCGAAATCACTGGCAATCAAATCATCGACCAAAGGACGCAGTGTCTCGGGCGGCACAGAGGCTGCCGACGCAACGGACAAATCAAACGGGCTGGTCGTGGACGGGGAATCATGGACCATCGTGAACAACGTGGACACAATGCCCTCCGCTAGCTCACGCGAACCGACTAAATCTTCGGACCAGGCCTTCGATTGTTCTTCGGTAGGAGGACTGGCCAATTGACGGCGACCATCCAACGTGTCGTAAAACAAATCTTTCCCGGCACGCGAAGGATTCAACAGAGGTGCCAGTCCAGCAGCGACGGACCAGTAATCGGCTTGAGTCGGAACCTCATCGCCCGCATTGGGAACATCGTGGCAACGTTGGCAACGCAAGTCTTGGTGATTCGTCAAAGCGGCTGTCTTGACGGTGACTTCGTGCAAGTCCGCCGGTTGCAGCATGCGAATCCAAGGCGTCGCAGCGGATGTCTTGGAGTCGGAGGCTTGATCGCCAGCCTTTGGTGTCGTTTGCGAGGGACGCATCCACGATGCGATCAATCGGTCCGCGCCGGTTCCTGACTTCAGCACTTCGCTGAGTGACTTGGTGGCGTTTTCGTTCTGTGAGTTCTTGCCAAGGAACGAGGCCAGCAGACGATTGGAGATCGCTTGTCGATTGGAAGGCTTTTGGATGGCAACTCGAATGGCTGCGGCGTCGCCGATTGCATCGACAGGAACTTCGATTCCCAAACGATCAGCAAGCTCTTGTCGGATCGATTCGTTGTCTCGCGATGGAGTCGGGCTGATCCCGAGCCGCTTCCAGTGCGATTGCCAACGCGTATCAACCGATTTGGAAACCAAGGTGATCGGCGAAGGCGAACCTGAATTGCGATCGCGTTGGGTCGTTGGTTGATCCAGCGATTCCGGCGAGGCATCTGTCAGGGAACCAGGATCGTCGGCGTTGTTGCTCGACGGATTGCCGGCCAATTCAATTGGTTGACGACGTTCTCGAGGAGTCGATTTGGGTTGTGGCGAGGTGTCGTTGCCCTCATTCTCGACGAGTGGAGCTGGTCCCGGAACCGTGGGAGCGTTTTGGGCAGATTCTTCTGCCTGAGCTTGCAACGCCAAATCGGATCGATACTTCAACCCGACGGCGATTCCGACGCTCAGCAACAACGCGGCGGCGGTTCCGATCAGGAGCGTGACGATCGATAGTTTGGAGGTGTACTTCGATGGTTGCGAAGTCGCACTGACGGATCCGTTCTTGGATCCGGTGCGTTTGGTGTGCGAGCCTTCGTCTTCATCCGCCAAACGTTGCAGAATGATTCCGGTTTGATCGGGAGGTGTTGGACCACCGAATGCTTCCTGCAATAGCAGGTCCAACATGGCGTCATCACGCAACGAATCGGAACCCTGGTTCTCAGGTCCTTCGCTGTGCGGATCAGCGGGAGATGGATTGGTATTCATGACGGTTGGGTTATAGCGCGGAGTTTTTCTTCCACGCAATCTCGAAGTTGTGCTTTCGCTCGCTGCATCAGGTTTCGGGCCCCGTGGTCGGAGATGCCGAGGTTTTCCCCGATTTTCACTCGCGGTGTGTTGTGAACGAAACGCATCGCCAAGGCGTCACGAGCACGTTCGGTCAGGCTCTCCATGCATTCTCGGAGGGCTTCGACGGTTTCATTGCCCGTCAAATCCTTGCCCGCCCAACGTTGCCAACTTTCGTCCAGCAACTCAGGTGAATCAGAAAGGTGGATCCGTCCAAACTTTCGGTGATAGGAAACGAGGAGGTTGTAGGCCGTCCGTCGCAGGTATTCTGAGGTGGCTTCGTCTGAATGTTGAACGAAGTTGTCTCGTCGAAGTACACGCAGAAACGTCTCCTGCGTCAAATCGTCCGCCGTGGCGGCGTCACATCCGAGCAGTCGCAAATACCGCCAAATTCCATCTTGGTGGCGGACAACCAATTCAGCTGGTGAAAGTTCACTCACACATCCATTGGCCTGGGTCTCAGGCCACCAATTCACGAATGAGCTTTCCGCCGCCAGCAATTTTCATCGGTCGTCCGTTGTTACTGGTGAAGGTGGTTTCGGTTGAAATTCCCAAGCCTTTGCAGACCGTCGTCATCAGATCTTCGCTGCTATAGGGTTCCGTCTCAACCGCAGTTCCGTCGGAATTGGTCTCTCCAACGGCCAAACCGCCCTTGATTCCCGCTCCGCCAACCACGCAGGACCACGCCCGAGCAAAGTGATCTCGACCCGCGTTGGCGTTGATCCGAGGTGTTCGGCCGAATTCGCCCATCCACATCACGACGGTGTCCTGCAGTAATTCTCGCTGTGCCAGATCCTCGACCAGAGCACTCATGGCTCGGTCCAGGTTAGGCAACTTGGTGTCCTTCAGCGTTGCGTGAATGTTGTTGTGCATGTCCCATCCGCCCAGATCGACTTCGATGAACGGAACCCCAGCTTCGACCAAACGACGAGCCAGCAGACATCCTTGGCCGAAGTTGTCGGTTCCGTAGCGTTCTTTGACTTCGTCGGGTTCTTTCTCGACACGGAACGCTTCCATTTGTTCGCTGGTCATCAGGTCCAGCGTTTTGCCCAACACCTTCGCGTGTTCAGCAGCGGGCGTGTCGCGGGTCCGCTTGGCAAATCCGCTCTCGATCATGTTCAGTGCCGCCATGCGTTGCAGCAGTCGTTGATCGTCCAAGTTCATTTTCAAGTTGCGAACGCGACCGTTGCTGGTGACGGAAAACGGCGACCAAGCCATCCCCAGGAAACCAGGTCCGGCGCCCGCACCGCCGACCGATACGAACGGAGGAATTTCCAACTCGGGGCGTTGCTCAATCAGTTCGTGAGCGATCACGCTGCCGTAGCTGGGGTGTTCGATGTTGGGGTTGGGAACGTAACCCGTGTGCATGTAGTAACTGCCGCGACTGTGGTCGGCTTCGCGAGTCGACATGCTGCGAACGACCGACAGGTGCTTCATTTGTTGTGCGACCATCGGCATGTGCTCACAGATCTGAGCGTTGCCCGTCGTTGAGATCGGACGGAATGGACCGCCGGTCGGAGCACCGGGTTTCAGATCCCAAATGTCGATCGTTGCCGGACCGCCACCCATCCAAAGTAAAATGGCCGACTTGCGATTGCGTCGCATCTCATCGGCTTGCGCGGCGATGTTGCCACCTAGAGTCCACGCGGCAGCAGCTGCGGCAGATGACCCAGCCAAGTGGCTCATGAAGTGGCGACGCGTCATGCCGTTTGGTGTGGAAAGATCCATGGTGAACTCCGGGAAAGAAAAGGTGGTCGGTTTGAGGCGGTGGATGAACCGCCGCGGGTTTGTTTTGAGAAGAAGACTCGCCGAGGTGACGGGTCTCGAGGTCGATTCAACGCAGCGTCAATGCTGCATGATGAATTCGTTGCTGTTCAGGATCGCCCACCACATGTCTTGCAACATCTCGGGCTCGTTGCCTTTGCGGGCGACCAGCAGCTTGCTGGCGATCGACACTTCGTTCTTGGTCGGACGACGTGCCAAACCGCTGAGGAACAATCGCGTCACGCGATCTTTGGGTGAACGACCGGTTTGGCTGAGCTGATCCAGGAACGATCCCGCTTCCAGGCTGATCGCGTTCTTGGTGAGGTCACCGTTGAACAACATCAACGCTTGTGGGATCGATCCGTTGAACGTTGTCGTTTCGGTTCCCTCGTCGTTTCCAAAGGCGACGACGAACTGTGACAACCAACGACGACGTTCGGCTTCCTGTTGTTCGTAGCTGCCTTTGGACTGCGCGTTGCTGGCGGTGACCATCGACGCGTAGAGCTGTTCAGCACTCATCTGACGCAAATAGAACCGTGAGAACTTCGGGGACTCACCGATCGTTGGATCGTCGATCTCGTTGCTGGCACTCAGCGTGGATGCCAATTGGTAAGGACGGCTGAGCGTGATCCAGGTGATCAGTTTCTTCAGGTCATAACTATTGGCTCGGAATTCTTTGCCAAGGTTGTCGAGCAACTCAGGGTGCGACGATGGGTTGTGTGGTCCCAAGTCATCGATCGGACGAGTGAATCCATAGCCGAGGAACATCGACCACATTCGGTTGACGATCATCTTGTCCAGGTACTCGCTTTGCAGCATCAGTCGTCCGAGTTCTTCTCGGCGATTGACGTCTTCGACAAAGCCACTTTTTTCGATTTCGGTGCCATCGGTGAAGACCGGGTAAGCGACCTTCTGCAAACCGTTTCGCAGTTCGTAAAACACGAGCGCGTCTTCGGGGTCGTTGGCTTCACCGGCAAAGTCTTGGCTGACCAGTTCGGCCGACTCGATGTCTCGCGTTCCGTCAACGAACCGGCGCAGAGCACGGGTTTGGCGGAAGAACGCGTTGAACTCCCAGAACTTCTGTTGCTTCCACTGGTTGAACGGGTGGTTGTGGCACTGGGTGCATTGGACTTGTTGTCCCAAGAAAATTCGCGAAACGCTGCTGGTTGCGAGCGTGCCTTTTTCGGCGTTGACTTTGTCGACCAGGAAATTGACCGCTCCGTTGAAGTTGGCGTTGCCGGGTGTCGTGGAACCTTCGGCCGTGACCAACTCATACATCATTTGGTCATAAGTTTTGTTTCCCGCGAAGCTGTCGCGAAGATACTTCTGCATGCCGGTTCGGTTCGTCAAATCTCGACGGTCCGTGCCACCGCTGCGACCAATCAACAAGTTGGTCCAAACGGTCGACCAATGGTTCGCATATTCTTCGGTGTAGCGGTCGTCATTGAGCAAACGGTCGACCAAGTTGGTTCGTTTATTCGAATCGCGATCGCTCACGAATTCGGACAATTCTTCGAGCGATGGGATTCGCCCGATGACATCTAAATACACCCTGCGGCACCAAGTCGCGTCGTCAGCTTCCGCGGCAGGACGGATCGAGAAATCTCGCCAGACCTGTTCGATCGAGTCGTTGATCATCGCCACCTGAGGCGGGGCCGCTGGACCGGCGGCATTCACGGCAGGAGCCGTCGTCGCCGATAGACACGCGAAGAATCCCGCGAACAGTAACCCTTTGCAGGGCAGCCCGTTGAAAGGCAGAACGAGTGATTTCATGAAGACGCTCGAGAATCGAAGAAAAGATTGGACCAATCTGCCGGCCGAAAAAGCAAACCGGGGAGTGGTCAGACACCAATCGCTGCTGGATGCCGCCAGGTGGAATCACCGGCTCAGTGCGTTCCGCAAACGGCAGTGCGTTCTGGGCCAGTAAAGATAGAACGAATGGGTTCTAACGATGTACCCACCGGCGTTGAGCGTGTTGTCGACCACCATTCATCTTAATCCAATCGGGCTCCGAACCGGGCCGAACTCGTCTGGGGGACGGAGAAAACGCGGTTCTGGACGTGTTGGCGTGGCCGGATGTTTCGATTTTCCGGGGGGAGCGACTGCCACGTTGGCGGAGTGGCGATCAGCCGGTCCGCCTCGATCTCTTCGCGATTTCATGATGAACATCTTCGCTCGCGAACGGAATCCTGAAGGAGCCGGCGAGCGAAGTCTGCTTATAAGTTCATGATCGCTGTCGCAATTCGCTCAGTTTGAAATGCGAATTCGGCAGAGCTTGTCATCGGCGGTCATGTACAGCCACTTTTCGTCGCTGTCGAAAGTGCAATTGCTGGTGCGTCCGCCGGTGATGATTCGTCCCAGCAATTTGCCTTCCGGAGTCATCACATAAATTCCACCGGGGCCGCTGGCGAACAAAGTTCCGTCACTGTGAATCGCCATCCCATCGGGAAGACCAGGGAACTCTTTCATCGCCTCGCTCGCGTTGCCAAGTACACGACGCTGGCCCAGCGTTCCGTCCGACTTCAGCGGGAACGCCATCCAAATCGGTTCTTGAGGATCGCTCTGGGCGACATACAGCGTCTGCTCATCTGGTGACAATCCGATGCCGTTGGGACGAGCGATGGAATCCGTCAGCAGAGTCATGTCGCCCGTTTTGGTGACCCGGTACACACCGCAGAAATCAAGTTCACGTCGCTTGTCTTCTGCACGCTCGGGCAATCCATAAGGCGGGTCGGTGAAGTACAGGTTGCCATCTTGGTCAAACACCAAGTCGTTGGGACTGTTGAGTCGTTTGCCTTGATAGTTGTCGACGATTGTTCGTTTGCCACCATCGGTGGTCAGAACCGACACGCGGCGGTCACCATGTTCGCACATCACCAAGCGACCTTTCGCGTCCAGCATCAAACCATTGCTGCCAGGTTCCAACCCATAGTACGTGTTGCCGGTGTAACCACTGGGTTGCAAGAACAGTTCAATGCCTTTGTTTTCACTCCAACGGAAAATGCTGTTGCGAGGAATATCACTGAACAACAAGGATCCTTCCCCGCCCTCTTCTTTTGCGGGAACCCAAACGGGGCCTTCGGTCCAAGTGAAACCAGCGGCAAGCACTTCGATCTTGGTTCCCTTCGCGATGTATTGATCGAGCGAGTCATCCAGACGTTCGACTTTGCCGATGGTCGATGGTGTTTGGGCAATCGCACCGCAGCAGGTCATCAAGGACATCAGGGAAGCAGCCATCGCGGCGAACGCGACGCGACGATGACAAAGCGAAAAAGACTTCATGTTGGGGATCTCGATTGGGAGGCGGGGATGGATGGAAGGATGGGTGGCGAAGCATCTTATCCACGACGCCGGCGCGATACAAATTTTGCGATTCGAGTCAGCGCAGACGCGAGGCATCCGTCATGCACTCGCGGGTTCGACCCTTCGTGAACTTACGTCGAGGGCATCACTATTCGGCGGTGTACCGGATGTCGCCTCGGCGCAATCGAGCTTGCCACTTTTTGATGTCGCTGTTTCGACGAGCCACGTTTTCTTGGTCGGGACGATATCCCAGCGTTTCACCCACGATGTCTCGCAAGTTTTCAATCGCCAACACTCGGACTGACATCGAGCTTGAATTCAAATACTCGATCAGCTTCGCGTCCGCACCCGCTTCGAGTTGATCGTTGTTGTAGCCAACCAATAGTTCAAACAGGATTTCGTCGTCTGCTTGTTCGGCCTGTTGAATGGCGTCGTCGATTGCTTTCGCGGCCTGAGCATCCGATGCCATGTGCTGGCGAAGTTGTTGGAAGTGCTCGGTGAAGTACAACCGGTGCCGCGGCGTGCTGAGGATACCCGTCGCACCGAAGTAAACATCGGCTCGACCGATCAGCAGCAATGTTTGTGCGGCCAAGGCTGATACTTCGACGCGGCGAAACGCCATCGCTTCACGCAGTTCTTTCTCGAGTTCTTTGTCGTCGAACGAACCGTCACGGCTGACGAATTCCAGCAATCCTTCGCGGGCGGAAGTGACCAACAAGTCCGCTTTTTCGGGAGGGTCGATCCAGTTAGGCAATCGTTCCACGTCGCTCACCTCGGCGGCCGATTTGCCCCGTCCTCGCCATTGTTGCCCGGACTCAAGCGTCACTGTCTCAGTGCTGGCTTCTGCGTCGTCTTCTCCTTCCAGCGGTTGCTCCTTCAGTTCGACGGTGCCTTGGACCGCAATGACTCGGTAAATGGGCATTCGGTTGGCCGGCACGCGTGGGTCCATTCCCAGCGGTCGAAGATGAGTCACTTCGATTGCCAAGACCGTTTGCGACTCGGGCATGGTCATCTCGATTGTGCGAGGTCCCAATTCCCAAACCGCCGTTACGTTCTCTTGCGTCGATGCCAACAGCAATCGGCCGTCATGCAATCGTGTGATGGTCTTCGCGAGTGTGGCCGCTTCGGGGGCGGCGTCTTCTTCCATTTCTTCGGTTGCGGTTGCTTCTTCCGATACAGCGGGCTGCGTCGCCGCCACTTGCGAGATCGACAATCGTGTCGGTCCAGCGAGTGTCCATTCGAGACCTTGGTCGCCCGCCAGGATTGGGCGGTACAACGATGGGGCCAAGACGGTTTGACCGGCCGATACGAATCGCAGGCGGTCGTCCGCTGGAGCGTCAGCATTTTCTTCTTCGCCGTTATCAGCTGTTTTCTTCTCAGCAGGCCATAGGCGACGCCAGCCGGCCGTATTGGCCGAAGTGGTTTCCTCATCGGATTCGGCTGCGTCAGCTCGCGGGTCTTGCGCCAACACGACGGCTTGCTCGTTCACCAAATAAGCCACCTGCGTTCCGTCGGCAACGCTTTCTGGTGCCGGCGATTCCGGCGGGCTGACTTCTTCGATCGCCGCGACTGATTCGGTCGGCGTTGTCTCAGGTGGAGTCATGCCAGGCGGGATCGGCGGTGCCGCATCGACCGCTTCGGGCATATCCGCGATGGCAGCGTCCGCCACGTCTTCTGCTGTTGTTGGCGTTTCATTTGAAGTGGGGCCGGCGGGTTCGGTCTTCGGCTCGGGTTCAGTCGTTGCGGGAGTCTCCGTTTCCGTCATGGGAGCATCGCCAGTCGAGGTTTCTAGATCGGGAGATGCTGCCGTGTCGGTGTTGTCGGAACCGGCATCGGGTTCTTTGGTTGTGCTCGGTTTTGGAGTCGCTGATTCTGGAGCTGTCGGCGAGGTCGCTTGTTGGTTTTTCGGTTCGGGCGTTGGAGCCGTCGGCGTTTCGTCCAAGTCAGTGTTGTTGACGGTTTCGTCGTTCAACTTGTCTCGATCCGCGATTTGACGGTCACTCAGCGGAGCGAAGATCTTGCCGAGTGCAAACAACAGGACGGCAACCAAGGCCAGCGAAACCAACCAAGGTGTGATTCGTGACGGACGCACCATGCCGCCATAACCATCCTCTCGCATCATCGCTCGCGTGGTCCGAGCCACCAACTCGGCTTCGGATCGCGACGAGGAGGGCGTTGCGGAATGACCGACCGGGTTGCGAAGCCGAGTGGGAGCATCGGCCACACCGGAATCGCTCGGGCCGACTGGAGAAATTGGTTGTCCCGAATGCGTGTCGTCTTGCCCGATGGTGACCGCATCGACGGAAGCCACTTCGCCGGGGACTTCCGTCGCACCTTTTTCGTCGCCGGGAATGTCCAGCGAAGAATAGGAAGCCGTTTCCGCGCTCGCGATTGTCTTGGATGGACTCGCGTCGGGGGCTCGTTCGATTTGTTGCTCCATGTTGCGGAGCGCCTCGCTGGAGGGCAACGCATAGATCCGCTCCTTCAAACCATCGCCGACTCGTGCGGGTTGGCCCAACACCATCGTCAAAATTTGGTGGCACGCTGCGGCTTCAGCCAGCGTCGTGTCGGATTCCAAGCACACCCGTTCGACCTCGGCGATTTGTTCCGCCGACAGGGTGCTGTCCAGGTACTCGCTGATGACGTTGGCGTTTTCCAGTGGGCCGACCGCATCCGGTGACATGGCCCCCAAATCAGGGTGGTCCATCGCGGATTGGATCCTTGCGACCAGCGACGTGGCGTAGCTGCTTTCGTCAATTTTCTGCTTCAACAACTTCTCGTCTTGCTCGTCGAGCATGTCGTCGAGGTAGGCCAGCAAGGTTCGAAGGGTCAAACGCATCGGACAATTCCGGTGAAAAAAGCGGGCCGGCGGAGCGGCAGATATCAGTCAAAAACAAGCGATTCGGTCGAAAGACACCGCAATCGTGATGTCCTCCACCCTTGTTAGTGACGTCGCGGCAGCGAATCCGTGCAAGGAAATCCGAAAATCAGGCAGGAATCCAATCGAGACACGCGAATTCGGGGCCCGGTCTCGTCATTTCGAGGTTCGCCGGTCATGATTGGGCGTTTTCAAGCCCGTCCTCCCCGTCAAATTTCTCGTTCATGGCTTCGACCTACAAAGACGCCGGCGTCGATCTGGATGTCTACGCTGAATCGATGAGCCGCTTGCCTCGGCTGATGCACCGCACGTTCAGCCCCCGCGTCATGCCCAGTGACGGTGGTTTTGCCGGACTGTTTCGCTTGGACTTTCCCGGCAAACTGTTCGCTCGCAACTACGAAGATCCGGTCCTGGTCAGCGGCACCGATGGGGTCGGGACCAAGCTGAAAATCGCTCAGACGATGAACCAGCACGAAACGGTCGGCATCGATTTGGTCGCCATGTGCGTCAACGATTTGATCTGCACCGGTGCCGAGCCTCTGTTCTTCCTCGATTATGTGGCGATGGGGCGAGACGACCCCGCACGTTTGGAACGCATCGTTCAAGGCATCAGTGATGGCTGCGTCGACGGCGACCTGGCACTGCTGGGCGGCGAAACCGCGATCATGCCCGACATGTATGGCACCGACGACTACGACTTGGCTGGATTCGCAGTGGGCGTCGTCGAACGCAAGCGATTGGTTGATGGGCATCTGATCGCCCCCGGCGACGTCGTGTTGGGACTGCAAGCGTCTGGACTGCACAGCAACGGTTTTTCACTGGTTCGAAAAATTATTGCCGATCATGGGCATCAATGGAGCGATGTGATCGACGAACTGAACCAAGACACGAAGACTCCTGAAACGCTGGCACAAGTCTGCCTGCGTCCGACGAAGATCTATGTTTCGGCAATTCGTTCGATCCAGTCGCACTACCGAGTCAAGCAAGTCCTGCATGGCATCGCTCACATCACCGGCGGCGGCATCGAGGAAAACCTGGACCGAATTCTGCCACCGGGCGTGAATGCGGAAATCGATCCAAACGCTTGGACTCCCAATCCGATCTTCCAGTGGCTGCAACAAACCGGCGACGTGGCAACGTCGGAAATGCGACGCGTCTTCAACATGGGCATTGGCATGGCTGTGGTGGTCAACGAGTACTATGCCGCCAGTGTCGCCAGCCAAGTGGCCAAGGCCGGCATTGAATGCTCACCCATCGGCCGAATTGTCGAAGGGTCTTCCAAGGTGGTGTACAAGGACGCCTGAGCGAAAGTCACCCGCCGTCCTATAAGGCACTTCGCGAGGCCGGTCTTCGCGAGTTAGGTGGACCGCTAGCGGGCTGTTGATTCAATGAGCCGTATCGCGTTAGCGGCGGCTGATCCGGCGCCCGCCGGGACTAACGCTGGGCTGTCCGATCTTTGGTATTGATACCGGAATTGGCATAGGTTCTTGAGACGGTTTCTGTCTTCGGTTACCTCTCCCCCGGCGCAGCCGGGGGAGAGGTCGAGCACGCCCTTCAGGCGTTG
>NZ_DDGH01000031.1:0-156 GCF_002337565.1 Rhodopirellula sp. UBA1907
TGTGTAGGATAGCTGGGAGACTTTGAACTTTGCACGCTAGTGTAGAGGGAGTCGTTGTTGAAATACCAGCCTGGTCATATTTTAATTCTAACTTTGATCCCCTGAAACGGGGCAAAGGACAGTGTCAGTCGGGCAGTTTGACTGGGGCGGTCTCCT
>NZ_DDGH01000031.1:424-587 GCF_002337565.1 Rhodopirellula sp. UBA1907
CCCAAAGAGTAACGGAGGAGTGCAAAGGTACACTCAGCCTGGTCGGCAATCAGGCGTAGAGCGTAAAGGTAGAAGTGTGCTTGACTGCGAGACTCATAAGTCGAGCAGGAACGAAAGTTGGCCTTAGTGATCCGGTAATCCCGAATGGAAGGGTTATCGCTCA